>NZ_CP098023.1:300000-542500 GCF_030440425.1 Microbulbifer sp. MI-G | reverse complement strand
TTCTTCACGAAAATTGGTTTCGATAATGCCAGAACGGCCGCCGCCATTGGCAGAGGCATAAGACAGGGCGAGATTCTTGGCCTTACCGGAGGCATCCTGGTAAACCGCAATCAAGGTCGGAACACCGCCGCCCTCAAGATAGGTGGAGCGCACGGTATGGCCAGGCCCCTTGGGGGCGACCATAATTACATCCACATGCTGCGGTGGCTCAATCAGCTCAAAGTGCACATTAAAACCGTGGGCAAAAGCCAGGGCGGCACCGGGCTTCAGATTTGGTGCTATCTGTTCCCTGTAAATACTGGCCTGATATTCATCCGGCGCAAGGATCATTACGACATCCGCGTCCTTCACCGCATCTGGCACCGTGGCCACGCGCAGGCCGGCACTCTCGGCCTTGCTGCGGGAGCTGGAGTCCTTCCGCAGACCGACGACCACACTGGCAACACCAGAGTCCCGGAGATTATTGGCATGGGCATGGCCCTGGGAGCCATAACCGATAATCGCTACATTTTTTTCGCGAATTAAAGAGAGATCACAATCTTTATCGTAATAAACTTGCATAGCTGTATTCCTGTTTCCTGCCATTTATAGACTTAACACTTTCTCACCGCGGGCGATACCGGAGACACCCGAACGCACCACTTCCATAATGGTGTGCTCACCTAACGCCTGTAGGAATGCATCGAGTTTTTCCCCGGTCCCGGCAACCTGAACGGTATATATGCTGCTATTCACGTCCACGATCTGGCCGCGGAAAATATCGACAGTGCGCTTTACCTCATCGCGCTGGGCGCCGTTTGCGCGCACCTTCACCAGCAGCAACTCCCGCTCAATATGTGAACCTTCGGTGAGATCCACCAGCTTGATCACGTCCACCAGCTTATTCAGGTTTTTTGTAATCTGCTCAATCTTGCGGTCATCACCGATCGTTACCAGAGTGAGGCGCGACAGCGTATTGTCTTCAGTTGGCGCCACGGTGAGACTCTCGATGTTGTATCCACGCTGGGAAAACAGTCCCACCACACGGGACAAGGCACCCGGCTCGTTTTCCATCAAGACTGAAATAATTCTACGCATCGACCTTCCCCTAAGTCCGTTCGGTCTTGCTCAGCCACATATCACGCATGGAGCCATTTGGCATTACCTGCATCGGATACACGTGTTCGGAGGGATCGACGTACACGTCGATAAACACCGTGCGATCCCTCTCGGCAAAGGCTTCCTGTAGTTTTATATGCAGTTCCTCACGCCGTTCAATCTTCACACCCAGGTGCCCGTAGGCGCCAGCGAGCTTGACGAAATCCGGCAGGGATTCTTCGTAGACACTGTTGGAAAGGCGACCCTCGTACTGCATTTCCTGCCACTGCTTCACCATTCCGAGCGCCTGATTATTGAGACACAGGATTTTTATCGGCAGGCGATATTGGGTAGCCGTAGACAATTCCTGAATACACATCTGGATGCTGCCCTCGCCCGTGACACACACAACCTCTTTGTCCGGGTGAGCGATTTTCACCCCCAGCGCTGCAGGCAAACCAAAACCCATGGTGCCCAGGCCGCCGGAGTTGATCCATTGCCGGGGCTTGTCAAACAGATAGTATTGAGCGGCGAACATCTGGTGCTGTCCAACGTCGGAGGTGACGAACGCTTCGCCCTCTGTCATATCATAAACTGCACGAATGACTTCCTGGGGCATAATCAGGGCGCCATCGGTCTGGTAGCGCGGTGCGGTGTAGAGACCATGGCGCTCACGCCAGTCGTCTATTTGGCGCCACCAATCCACTATCGCGGACTGGTCCGGTTGCTCCTCAGTGGACTTGAGTATCTCTAGCATTTCACCCAGTACAAATGCCACCGTACCGACAATGGGGATATCGGCGATAATGGTTTTGGATATTGAGGCGGGGTCAACATCGATATGGATGATCTTAGCCCCGGGGCAAAACTTGCCCGGGGTATTGGTAACACGATCATCGAAACGCGCCCCCACTGCCAGGATCACATCCGCATGGTGCATGGCGGTGTTGGCCTCGAAAGTTCCATGCATACCGAGCATGCCGAGAAAGCGCCTATCGCTGCCGGGGAAAGCACCGAGCCCCATCAGGGTATTGGTCACCGGGTAATTCAGGCGCCGCGCCAACTCGGCCAGCAGGGCCGCGCCCCCACCCTGCACCACGCCGCCCCCGGCATAAATCACCGGGCGGTGCGCCGACAACAGCAGGGCCACCGCCTTGCGGATCTGGCCAGCGTGTCCCTTGCCCGCCGGGGTATAGGAGCGCATGCGCAGCTTTTCAGGATAGCGATAGGGGAAACGTTCCGACGGATTGGTCACGTCCTTGGGGATATCGATCACCACCGGGCCGGGCCGGCCGGTACGGGCGATATAAAACGCCTTTTTCACCACCTCTGGAATGTCTTCTGCGTTTTTGACCAGGAAACTGTGCTTCACCACCGGGCGTGAACAACCCACCATATCGGTTTCCTGAAAGGCATCCTCACCGATCTTATCCCTGGGCACCTGACCCGATATCACCACCATGGGAATAGAATCCATACAGGCAGTGGCGATTCCGGTAATGGCATTGGTGGCACCCGGACCGGAAGTCACGAGCACCACGCCCACCTTGCCGGTAGAACGGGCATAACCGTCCGCAGCGTGAGTAGCACCCTGCTCGTGACGCACCAGTATGTGTTTGATCGACTTCTGTCGAAAAATGGCATCGTAGATATGCAGGGCCGAACCGCCCGGATACCCAAAAAGCAAATCGACCCCCTCATCCTGCAGCGCGCGAACCAACATATCGCCGCCGGAAAGTAATTCCACTTGCGTCTCCTCAATTTCCTCGCCTGATAGGATATTTATCACCAAAAACCCGATTATCTATCTTCATAAAAGAATGCCGGGCGGCAATTATAGGGGCAAACCGGGATAAATATCATCCTTTTGTGGGCTTGCATGCTGATTTTTAGGATGGACAAATCGGATACAGCCATCACTCAGTCCAAAGGGGACACTCCGGTGGCCGGCGCCAATGCAACACGATGATCCGCTAGTGGATTGCAGTAACTCCCCGTGCAGGGGGGAACCTTCGGCTAGCAGGAATGACCGATTCCAACAGTTGACCCTGGCGGTCAATCGGTATACGAATCAAAATGTTAAAAGCGTTGCAGGAAAATCTGCCGATACCGGTACAATGCGACAGATAGGGCAATAAAGGACCAAAGGGGAAGTTCAATGCGCATCGCGCTCGCAATACTATTTTCCAGCCTGGCACTGACCGCACAGGCCAACGGTATCTACAAGTGGGTGGATGAAAACGGTGTAGTGCACTTCGGCGAGCAACCGCCCAATAATGCCGACGTGGAAGTGATCAAGAAGCCCAAATCCGAGCGCTACAAGCAATGGGAAGCTGGGCAACAGTCGGCACTGGCTGCAGGGGAACCCAAAGCGCTGACCCCCAAGCACACAACTGAGAAAAAGCCGGCAGGCCAACCCGAGCGACAATCTGTACAAGTGGAAAAGGAGATTGCCCGGGCTGAAGCGGCCGCAAGGGCGCAGCGTTGTCAGGCATCCCGGAAAACCCTGAAGACATTGACCAGCCACGCGCGTGTGCGGGAGATGGACGAGAGTGGCAACCTGCGTATGCTGGGAGAGGATGAGCGGCAGCGGCGCATCGCCCAGGAGCAGCAAAGCATCCGCAAAAACTGCTAGGGCGCCACTTATTGCCCCGCCTTGGCTTTCCCAGTCATAAACACTTTCCCGGGGTGTAGCGGAAAATGTACCCCCAAAACTAGACGAAACCAAGACTCTCTATAAAATCGTGCCTTTGGGTTTGGCAATACAATAGACCAAAACGCTCAGCACGCGTTTCGTGCCTTTGCACAGTATTGGCCCCGGCTTGACACCCCCTTTATGAATCTGTGCCTCCACCTGTTCGCTGCAATATCCGGGGCCCATCCCCAGCCCTGCAACCCAAAAGGCCGGTGTTCCCTGCCAGCCAGAGCCCGATTCTACCCAGAGAACTGCGGGTGCAGCACGCTCCCTGTTCAACCGGGTGCAAATCGCCTTACCCCGGTCAATCCCACAGCAACAAAATCCGTAAGACCGGTTCAACACCCGGGGAGACTGTCCCCAACAAGTTCCCCGCGTTAGTTTCTTCGGCTTCGACTGTCTGCCCTAACGGCATAATCGCGACCCAGATACAAATACATGGCCGGTACTACAAACAATGTGAACAGCGTTCCGATAGTCATGCCCGTGGCGATCACCAGGCCCATGGCAAAACGGGCCCCCCCACCGGGGCCTGAGGCAATCAATAAAGGCACCATAGCCAGCACCAGCGATGCTGTTGTCATCAAAACCGGGCGCAGGCGAATTGAGGTGGCCCGTTCAACCGCCGCGCGCTTGTCCACCCCGCCCATTTGCAACCTGTTGGCAAATTCAACAATCAAAATACCATGCTTGGAGATGACCCCAATCAGGGTCACCAGCCCCACTTGGGTATAGATATTCAGCGTGGTCAATCCGAGACTGACAAAAATCATGGCACCACTGACGCTCATGGGGACAGTGACCAACATAATCAAAGGGTCGCGCCAGGATTCAAACTGCGCTGCCAGAACCAGATAAATCACAACCAGTGCAAAGAAGAAAGTCGTCACCAAAGCCGAACCTTCCGACTGAAACTGACGCGACTGGCCGGAGTAATCCACCGAGTACTCCGCTGGCAGTATTGCACTGGCGGCATCTTCCAGCACAGAGAGAGCTTCACCCAGAGTAATATCGGAACGCGGCACCCCGGAAATGGTGACCGCATTGAGTTGCTGAAAGCGCTTCAACTGCTGGGGCTCCACCGTTTCCCTTAATGTTACCAGGGTACTGACCGGAACGAGATCGCCGTTAATTGCACGAATATAGTACTGCCCCAACTGTTGCGCAGCCAAACGATCAACGCGCTCCACCTGGGGAATCACCTTGTAGCTGCGGTTGTCCAGAGAGAATCGATTGATATAGGCGCCGGAGAGCATCGCGCCCAGATCGCGGCTCAGGTCCACCATTTCCACACCCATAGTGGCCGCTTTGTCGCGGTCGATTTCAATAACCACTTTGGGTTTGTCAATCTTCAGATCTGAGTCGAGAAAGATAAACTTTTTGCTTTCCAGTGCCCGGGACATAATCTCACTGGCAACATAAGCCAGGTTTTCCACGGGCTCAGCGGCACCGACTACAAATTCCACTGGCAGCTGCCCGCCCGCAGTCGGCAGGCTCGGCGGTACTACCACAGCAACTTTCAGACCTGCAATTTGCTGCACATCTTTACTGATCAGTACCTGCATTTGTTCTGTATCCTGATCACGCTTTTTCCAGGGGGCCAGCACAAAGCCCGCTGTGGCATTGTTGACTCTACTGCTGAAGGTGCCGGCACCATTCAAGAGAAACAAGTTATCCACTGCGCTGTAACGCTCGGCAATATCATTGAGCTGCCCGCTATACTGCTCGACATAATCCAGAGTCGCATAGGGGTCTGCGGTAGAGATGGTGAGTACAAGCCCGCGATCCTCCGTGGGCTCCAGCTCCCTCGGTGAGGTGACGAACAGGAAATAGCAACTCGTCAACACAATCAAGCCAAAAACCAGAATAACCCGGCGCTCATCCAGTGCATTGTGCAGGCGTTTCTCAAAGCCTGCTTGCAGGCGCCCGAACTGGCGCTCCAGCCAGGTTTCCAGGCGGGTACCACCGCCATCGTGGGGCTTGAGGATTCTGGACGCCATCATTGGCGACAGGGTCAGCGCCACCACACCGGACAGCAGTACGGCGCCAGCCAGAGAGAAAGCAAATTCAATAAAGAGGATACCGGTAAGCCCACCGAGAAACCCGATGGGGATATACACCGCAATCAGCGTGGTGGTCATTGCAACCACGGGCCAAGCCAGTTCACGCGCACCGACAATGGCCGCCTCACGGGGTGACAGCCCCTCCTCAATATGTCGATACACGTTTTCCAAAACGATAATCGCATCGTCCACCACGATACCAATGGCCAACACCATACTGAGCAACGTCAGCAGGTTGATAGAAAAACCCATCAACAACATCAAAAAAAGTGCGCCGACCAAGGATAGAGGCAATGCGATTGCCGGTATCAGCACACTGCGTACAGAGCCGAGAAACAGGTAGATCACTGCAATCACAATCAACACGGCTTCGACGATGGTTTGCACTACCTCGGCAATGGCGTCCTGAATATATTCGGTGCTGTCATAGGGGATTTCCCCCAATATGCCCTTGGGCAGTTGTGGAAAAATTTCTTTTTCCAGTTTCAGCCTGACCCGCTTGATTACGTCCAGGGAATTCGCATTGGGTGCCACCTCAATGGCAATAAAAGTGGCGGTCTGGCCATTGAAAGTCACCGAACTGTCGTAGGACTCGGCACCCAGTTCAATCTCAGCCACATCACCGAGACGCACCAGCTGATCGCCGGTGGCACGCACCACCAACTGGCGAAAATCCATTTGCCGGGCAATATCCGTATCCGCACGTATCTCCATGGCCACCCGCGAGCTCTTGGTTGCCCCCACAGCGGACAGCACATTATTGTCGCGCAGCGCGTTGGCCACATCCGCAGGTGTCACCTCCAATGCCGCCATCTCTTTGGGATTCAGCCACGCGCGCATGGCGAAAGTACTGTTGCCAAGCAGGCGGGCACGCTGCACACCGGCAATGCTCGCCAGCTTGGGCTGTACCACCCGGGTCAGGTAATCTGTGATCTGGTTGTTGGCGAGAATATTTGAAGAGAACGACAGGTACATAGCCGCAGTGGTCTCCCCCTGCTGCATTTCCACACTGGAATCCTCGGACTCCTCGGGGAGATCACTGCGCAGTTTATTAACCTTGGCAACAACCTGAGTCAACACTTCATTGGGGTCGTAGTCAAAGCGCACATAGGCGCGGATGGTAGAGAGGCCCTGCACACTGGTGGACACCATATAGTCAATGCCATCGGCAGTGGCAATTTCCTGCTCCAGAGGTGTGGTGATAAACCCTTGTACGAGACCGGAGTCAGCGCCCACATACTCGGTGGAAACCGTAATCACTGCATTTTCCAACTCGGGATACTGGCGTACATTGAGTTCCGTAATGGAGCGCAGTCCCAGCAGAAAAATAAACAGGCTGAGCACTGAAGCCAGCACCGGTTTGCGAATAAAAATCTCTGTAAAGTTCACCGGCGCACCCAGTGCTGGTCAACTGTTGTCAGGCTTGGGGGCAGGGTTATCCGGCGGCTTGTTTTCATTGTTGATAATTGCCGGCCCACCATTGCGCAATTTCAGCAGGCCACTGCTGGCAACCACATCCCCCTGCAGCAAGCCCTGCACGATTTCCACCAGATCGCCACGCTCTTCGCCGGTTTTTACAAACCGTTTGTTGGCAACCATCTCACCACTCTGCGCGTCCTTCTCCAGCACAAAAACGGACACACCATAAGACGCAAAAACCAGGGCAGTGCGCGGTACCACGAGTACCTGGCGACTCGCATCCACCAATACCGCCACCTGGGCGAACATGCCGGGGCGCAAGTGTTTTTTGGGGTTGTTAAGGGTTGCCTGTATCAGGAAGTTGCGGGTGGTATTATCCACTTGGGGATCTACTGCAGTAATTTTCCCATGGTAGGTATTTCCGGGGAATGCATCGGTAGTCAGGACAACCGCAATACCCGGTTTCACCATGGAGTAGGCCTGCTCGGGCAGAGAAAAATCAACAAAGATAGGGTCCAGTTGCTGTAGTGACACAACCGCTTCCCCCGGGCTGACATTCTGACCCAGATCGATACGGCGAATCCCCAGTACACCGCTAAATGGGGCCACTACTCTGCGCTGATCGACTCTGGCGCGCTGCACTTCAATATTGGCAACCACCTGGTCCAGTGTACTGCGCGCGCTGTCCAGATCCGCTTCCGTAGTAACCCCGCGTTTTGTGAGAGTGTCAATGCGTGCAAAATTACGCCGAGCGAGACGTAATTCCGCATCCAGCACCTGTAACTGGGCTTTTTCCGGCTCGGCAAAAATTTCTGCCAGCAGATCCCCCTTGTGTGCATATTGGCCGGACTTGAAATGGATGGCACTGACAACCCCCTCGGCTTCGGTGGTGACTTCCACGCCATTGATGGCCCGGACAGTGCCGACCCCACTTAAATCCTCACGCCAAGATTGTATTGTTGCCGTCGTGGAAGTCACGGTGGCCGCCGGCAGGGGCATGGTATCGAGAAACTGATTCATCATGTACCAGCCAAAAAACTTGAAAGCAAAAATGCCGCCGAACAACACCAAACATCCCAGCAGCATCAACCCCATGCGTTTGCTAATAATTTGCCCTCGACCACTAACTCACGAATGTTTCCGACAAACCAGTTCCGAATGTTGAGAAAACGCTGCCCGAACCTGAACGGGCTACAAGATTCAGTTTACGAATAAATCAAGACGCACGCCGTTAAACCCCTATACATTTCCGCACAGAAGCCGCATCAATAGATTTATGAAGATTATTGCGCTTGCCAGCCACAAAATAGAGGAAACGCCAGCACTCGCTGGCGTCTCTTATTCACTCTGCAACCCCAACGACACTGACAACCGCTGGGGTTCACCATGGGACTGTCGAACCCGCTCAGAGGGACATCTGTAGACTCCACCGGGCACTGATGTCCCGAGGCGGTACCCTGCGACAGGCGCCGGGAACCCCCTTTGGTCACTCCCGGAGGCGCTTGGCAAGATTAACGGAATACAGCTTGGCCACCCTCTATATCGGCCTGGATGGTAGCGCCGGGCACGAATTTTCCCGCCAGTACATCCTGCGCCAGAGGGTTTTCCAACCAGACCTGTATGGCGCGCTTGAGTGGGCGCGCACCATACACCGGGTCAAATCCCACTTCCGCCAGTTTATCCAGCAGGGCCTCGGACACTTCCAGTTTCAAATCGCGCTCACTGAGGCGGCGGCACAGTTGACTTAGCTGGATTTCCGCAATGGCGCGCACCTCTGCTTTGTCGAGGGGGTGGAATACCACAACCTCGTCAACGCGATTAATAAACTCGGGGCGGAAATGATCGCCCACGACCTCCATAACCGCATTTTTCATCTGGCGATAGCGAATTTCAGCATCCAGGTCGTCACCTTCTTCCGCCGAGGCCATCTTCTGGATTAAATCCGAACCCAGATTCGAGGTCATTACCACCACGGTGTTGCGAAAGTCCACTGTATGCCCCTGGCCATCAGTCAAGCGGCCATCGTCGAGTACCTGCAAGAGGATATTAAAAACATCCGGGTGTGCTTTTTCCACTTCGTCGAGCAGCACCACGGAATAGGGTCTGCGCCGCACCGCTTCGGTCAGATACCCCCCCTCTTCATACCCCACATACCCCGGGGGCGCACCGATCAGGCGGGCAACTGAGTGTTTCTCCATAAACTCCGACATATCAATACGTACCATGGCGTCTTCGGTATCAAAGAGAAATTGCGCCAGGGCCTTGCAGAGTTCCGTCTTGCCGACACCGGTTGGACCGAGGAAGAGAAAAGAGCCGTTCGGACGATTCGGGTCTGCCAGGCCGGCACGGGAGCGACGAACGGCATTGGCAACCGCCTCTACGGCTTCCCCCTGCCCAATTACACGTGTGTGTAATGCCTCTTCCATACGCAGCAGCTTTTCCCGCTCTCCTTCCAGCATTTTCGCAACGGGAATACCGGTCCAGCGGGAAACCACCTCCGCCACCTCCTCATCAGTAACGCGGTTGCGCAACAGGCGCGGCTCCTCTGCAGCCTCGGTAGTGGCGGCTGAACTCAACTGTTGCTCCAACTGGGGAATCACTCCGTACTGGAGCTCCGACATTCGGGTGAGATCACCGGCCCGGCGCGCCGATTCCATGTCCAGCCTGGCCTGTTCGAGCTTTTCTTTCAGGTCGTGACTGCCGGCGAGCTGCGCCTTTTCCGCCTTCCACACCTCCTCGAGGTCGGCGTACTCTTTCTCCAACTGTAGGATTTCCTCCTCCAACTTGGCCAGGCGTTTCTGCGTGGCCTCATCGTCCTTGTCTTTTTTTACCGCTTCCCGCTCGATTTTCAGTTGGATCAGACGGCGCTCCAGCTTATCCATCGCCTCCGGCTTGGAATCGATTTCCATACGGATACGGCTGGCCGCTTCGTCGATCAAATCAATGGCCTTATCCGGCAACTGTCGATCGGTGATATAGCGCTGGGACAATTTCGTTGCGGCAATAATCGCAGAGTCTGTGATATCAACGCCATGGTGGACCTCGTAGCGTTCTTTCAGGCCGCGCAGGATCGCAATGGTGTCCTCTTCCGTGGGCTCGTCCACCAATACTTTCTGGAAACGGCGCTCCAGAGCCGCATCTTTCTCAATGTACTGGCGGTATTCGTCCAGGGTGGTGGCACCGACACAGTGCAGCTCTCCCCGAGCCAGGGCCGGTTTGAGCATATTGCCCGCATCCATGGCGCCCTCCGCCTTCCCGGCACCGACCATGGTATGCAGTTCATCGATAAACAGGATAATGCGCCCCTCCTGCTTGGACAGCTCATTGAGCACGGCTTTCAGGCGCTCTTCAAACTCCCCACGGAACTTGGCTCCGGCGAGCAGTGAACCCAGATCCAGGGACAGCAGGCGCTTGTCCTTGAGGCCTTCTGGTACCTCGCCATTCACGATGCGTTGCGCAAGGCCTTCCACAATTGCGGTTTTACCCACACCGGGCTCTCCGATCAGCACGGGATTGTTTTTGGTGCGGCGCTGTAATACCTGTATGGTGCGGCGAATTTCGTCATCTCGCCCAATCACCGGGTCCAGCTTGCCCGCCAGGGCGCGCTCGGTCAGGTCGAGTGTGTACTTGTCCAGGGCCTGGCGCGCCTCTTCGGCATTGGGGTCATCGACTGTTTCATTGCCGCGCACTTTCTGAATCGCTGCCTCCAGCTGCTTCAGGTCTCCATTGGCTTTCAGGATTTTGGATATCTCTCCCGCGGCGGAGTCAAAGGCTGCAATCAGTACCGTCTCACTGGATATAAAACTGTCGCCGTTTTGCTGTGCTTTTTTATCGGTGAGATTCATCAGCCTCACCAGTTCCTGGGACATGCCCACATCGCCAGTCGGGGCGCTGACCGTCGGCAGGTTGTCCAGCCTTTTGGCCAGGTCATTGCGTAGGCCACTGAGATTAAAACCCGCCTGGGACAGGAACGCCGGGACACTGCCGTTGTTTTGATTGAGCAGCGCAAGAATCAAGTGCTCCGGGTATATCTGGTTGTGATCGCGGCCGATCGCCAGGGATTGCGCGTCGGCAAAGGCAGCCTGCAGCGGGTTTGTCATTCGGTCTATTCGCATGAACGAAACCTCTCCTACTCGGTGTTTGATGAGGCACTGCTAAAGTGGTGCCATTTTGGCGCCACGCCTTCAGTGTAGTGTTGGGAAGTAAAATAGGGGCAGGGAAAAGGTTTTCAATGATTTCAATCAACGTGAGAGCATTTCCGCAGGAGTGCGAGACAGCCGGCGAGTTTATCGTTGCTTTTCCACTCTTTGCACCAGTGAAGCCCCTTGCGTTACCCGGACTTCACCCCCATTTCAAGAGACCCAGTGCGGGATAAGGCTTGGCAGCGATTGCTCAAGCACTGCGACTTCACTCTCTGCGACCCACAGCCCCCTTTCAATACCAGGGGTACCTAGCGAGGGTGATCCGCCAGCCAGATCAAAGTAGCCATGCGGCCGGTGGTCTTCTCTCTTCGATAGGAAAAGAACTGATCGGGCTCAGTTACCGTACAATACGTCCCCGCGTAAACAGCCTCGACGCCGAGCGCCATAAGCTCTGCGCGGGCCAGGGCATAGATATCAGCGAGAAAATGCAGGGGCTTTTGTCTATGGGGGCGAAAGCACTGGGCGATGGCCCGGGTATGGGCAACACTCTGGGCATTGCCAAAGAAGGCCTCCAAGACCTCGACCCCTGTTTCGAAGGCGTCGGGCCCAATTGCGGGACCGAGCCATACCAATAAATCTGCCGGGTCACAATCGAGCGCAATAACCGTATTGCGCAAAACCCCGTTGGCCAGCCCGCGCCAGCCTGCATGCGCCGCTGCCACTCTGGTGCCCGCCTTGTCGCAGACGAGCACCGGCAGACAGTCAGCAGTGAGTACCGCGCAGACAGTGCCCGTGCGCAAACTGAAACTGGCGTCCGCAGTGCGCACCAGGGCATCGTTACGGGCTTCGACTATCCTGTCGCTGTGGATCTGCTCAAGCCACTGGGGTACAGCCGGCAGCTGCATTTCATCGCACAACTGCCGGCGATTGGCAGCCACGGCGGATTCCTCGTCTCCCACATGGGTGGCGAGGTTGAACGAAGCGAAGGCGCCACTGCTGTGCCCGCCACTTCGCAGACTGGTGACGGCGCGTACAGATGGCGCAGCCGGCCATGAGGGAATCAGGTAGTGTCCACGGGGCATGGGTATATCCAGCTTTTGCCTTACACGTTTTCCAGAGACAAACGGGGTCGACACCACTGGACCGGACCCGCCTGAATGAACACTCGACGCGTTAGATGCTGTCAGCACCGAGTAAGTCGAGCAGGTCCAGCATATCCGCAGGCATGGGCGCATACCAGTGCATTTCCTCGCCACTGAGCGGGTGCACCAGGGCCAGCTCTGCGGCGTGCAAGGCCTGCCGGGGGAACTGCTGCAGGGCCTGGACCAGTGCTGCAGATGCCCCCGGTGGCAACTTGGACCGGCCCCCGTAGAGTGGATCGCCCACCAGTGGATGTCGGATATGGGCCATATGCACACGGATCTGGTGGGTGCGCCCGGTTTCCAGTTGGCAGCGCAGTAGTGTATGGGCAGGGAAACGTCGCTGTACCCGGTAGTGGGTAACGGCCTCCTTGCCGCCAACGTTCACAACCGCCATTTTCAGGCGATTCTGGCGGTGACGGCCGATGGGAGCATCGACACACCCGGCCCCGGTGATGTAGCCCTGAACCAGGGCATCATACCGGCGACTGACCGTTCTCCGTTTTAACTGGTCCACCAGGCGTGCCTGGGCCGGCAGGGTTTTGGCGATGACCATCAAGCCGCTGGTGTCCTTGTCCAGGCGGTGCACTATCCCGGCACGGGGTATGTTCTGCAGGTGTGGACAGTGGTGCAGCAGGCCATTTAGCAGGGTGCCATCGGGATTACCGGCAGCGGGGTGGACGACCAGTCCGGCAGGTTTGTTGATGACGAGCAGGCTATTGTCTTCATAGACAATCGCCAGATCCAGGGGCTGAGCGCGCCAGGCGCCCTGGGCTTCCAGTTCTGCCCGCAGGCTGAGATGCTCACCGCCGGACAGCTTGTCTCTGGGCCTGGCGGGGGCGCCATTGAGCCTTAACTGGCCCCCTCTGATCCAGGATTGCAGGCGCGCACGGGAATAATCGGGAATTAATTCGGCTGCTACCTGGTCTAATCTTCGACCAGCCATATTGGCCGGAACTTCAATATCGACTTTCAGGGGGTCATTCATCAAGCAATTGCAAATACTTTGGGCAGCACCGCGACTGTGGTTAAATGTCCGGCGCGCCAGGTTGATCTTGGTGGATAGTTTAATAAGGTAGAGTGTGAGAATGATAGAGCGAAGGGCTATGCAGACCTGGAAAATGCTGTGGCTGGCCTTGGTATCCGCGATACTGGTTGCCTGCGCCAGCACTGACGATTCTGAAGAGGGTCTGCCCACCGGCAGTCGCACCGAACAGGCGTTCTACGAAGCGGCGCAGCGACAGCTCAGGACCGGCCAGTGGGATCTGGCGGTCAGGAACCTGCGCGCACTGGAGGATAATTTCCCCTTTGGCAACTATGCCGAGCAGGCCCAACTGGAGCTGATCTACGCCTACTACCGCAACTATGAGAACGATGCGGCCATCGCCGCTGCAGACCGCTTTATCCGTCTGCACCCGCAACATCGCAATGTGGACTACGCCTACTATATGAAAGGGCTATCCTCCTTTACGGAAGGCGCGGGTCTATTTGAACGTTTCCTGCCCACCGACATGACCCGTCGCGACCCCGGCTCCGCGCGGGAATCCTTCGCCTACTTCTCCCAGCTTATGGCCCGTTATCCCGAGAGCCGCTACGCTGTGGACGCGCAAAAGCGCATGATCCATCTGCGCAACCTGCTGGCGCGCTATGAAATTCACGTGGCCAATTACTACTTCAAGCGCGGCGCCTACCTCGCGGCTGCCAACCGGGGCCGCTACGTTGTGGAAAACTTCCAGCAAACTCCCGCGGTGCCGGACGCCCTCGCGGTGATGGTACAAGGTTACCACCTTCTGGAAATGCCGGAGCTGGAAGCCAACGCCCTCAGTGTTTTGCGCAACAATTACCCGAATCACCCCGCGTTCAACACAGATGGCACATTCAACTACAACTACTACAAGGGCGCCGCAGGCCGCAGTATCGTGCACCGCGCCACCCTTGGGCTATTTGAGAAATCCGACCCCCGCGGTTTTGACAGCCGCGAGCTGTACAATCCCGAGTACAACCGGGACGAGACTCCCCTGCCCCCGGAGTTGCTGTAAACCACACAATCGTACACGGCGCCACCGAGCGCCTTGTCTACCCCAACAGGCCGCTATTCGCCGGCCTTCCAGCCATTGGTAATGGGATAGCGGCGATCCCGCCCAAATCCCCGCTCCGATATTCTCACACCCACCGCGGCCTGTCGGCGCTTGTACTCATTGCGGGCTACCAGCTGCACGACCCGCTCCACAACTGCTCGCTCGAAACCACAGCGAATAATCTCCTCTGCACTGCAGTCGCGATCCACGTACAGGTTGAGAATCTGGTCCAATACCTCATAGGGCGGCAGGGTGTCGGAATCTATCTGGTCCGGGGCCAGCTCTGCGCTTGGCGGGCGGGTGATCACCGTCTCCGGAATGACCTTCGATAGGGTATTGCGATAGCGGGACAACTCAAATACCAGCACTTTGGGCACGTCTTTCAGGGCATTGAAACCCCCGACCATATCACCGTAGAGGGTGGCGTAGCCAACCGCCATTTCACTCTTATTACCGGTGGTGAGCACCATTGCACCCTTCTTGTTGGAAATGGCCATCAACAGCACACCGCGGGTGCGTGCCTGCAGATTTTCTTCCGTGGCATCCCGCTCGCTGCCGGCGAACTCCTGCGCCAAAGCCCCCATAAAGGCATCGAAGATGGGCTCGATACCGATTTCCCGGTAATGCACGCCGAGACGCCGGGCCTGGTCTGCAGCATCGCTCTTGCTCAGGTCCGAGGTATAGCGAAAAGGCATCATTACCGCCTCCACCCGCTCCTTGCCCAGTGCATCCACCGCAACAGCCAGGGTCAGGGCAGAGTCAATGCCCCCGGAAAGGCCCAATACCACCCCTTTGAAACCATTTTTGTTCACATAATCTCGCACCCCAAGTACCAGGGCCTGGTAGACAGATGCCAAATCACCCAGTGGTGGCGCAATGTCACCCTGCAGTGAGGCAACCCTGCCGTCCTGCTGGGAAATGGTTACCGGGAGTAACTGCTCCGAGAATTCCACCGCCCGTGCGCACACCTTGCCCCGGGCATCCACAACCAGTGAACCGCCGTCAAAAACCAGTTCATCCTGGCCACCGCACCAGTTGACATAGGCAATGGGAACCTGCCCCGCTCGCGCCTGCCTGGCCAACAACGCCAGACGCTGATGGGCCTTGCCGCGGTGGAAAGGCGAGGCATTGATATTCAGCATCAACCGTGCCCCCGCCGCTACCGTCTGCTGCAGGGGTTCGGGGTGCCAGATATCTTCACAAATGCTGATCCCAAGAGGCACGCCCTTGACCTCCACCACACAGGGTACCTCGCCATGGGTAAAATAGCGCCTCTCATCAAACACCTGGTAATTGGGGAGTTTTTGTTTGGCATATTCGGCCACCAGCGCACCGTCGACAATCAAACCCGCTGTATTGAACAGTTTGCCCTCCCGCTGCCAGGGATAACCCACAAGAATGGCGCAGGGGAGATTTGCCGCTTTCAACTGTGCCAACGCCACTTCGATGCGCTTTTGCATACTGGGACGCAGGAGCAGATCCTCCGGTGAATAACCACATAATGTCAGTTCGGGAAACAGGACCAACTCAGCACCGAATTCCCGATGGGCCCTGCGCGCAACCTCAATCACACTGGCGGTATTGCCGGGAATATCCCCCACCGAGGAATTGATTTGTGCCAGCACTAGTTGCAAAGTAGACATTATTGAACCTCGGGCAATACGGGCCGCTATTGTAACTCCTGTAGAGCCACAGGAACCCACTCCAATAACAATAACGGGCATCCACTTTGAGCACTCCCCCCGTCGGCAGCAAAGCAGCACCCCTTCAACACCGTCAACTCCTGCGTATTTGCGCAGTCTATCGCCTGGCCATCGCCCTGGTCCTACTGGGGGTTTTCTACTCAGACCTGGGCGCAGGCGCGCTGGGCGGATTCTCGCCGGCCCTGTTTCTCTATACCCTGGTTGTGTACATCCTGCTCAATTTTGGCTGGTTGGTTTTTTTGCGCAAGAGCGCCTATCGAGCGCGACGCACGCAGATCGGGATAATGCTTGGCAGTGATATTCTCGCCTTTTTGCTGCTGATCGAAGCCAGCGGCGGCCTCAATTCGGGCCTCGGCTACCTGCTACTCATCAACTGCTCCATCGGCTCCATTCTCCTGGATAGGCGCATGGGTGCCTTTTTTGCTGCCATCGCCAGCCTCGGCGTCATCGGCCTGCAACTGTTCAACCTGATGTCGGGGCGGGGAACAACACAGGATATTGTTGCCGCCGGGGGTCTCGGCCTGTTACTTTTCGCCACTGTCAGCGCTTTGCAATACTTGTCCGCACGCATCCGCAGCGCAAACCTGCGTGCCGAATTACAAAGTCGGCAAGCGGCGCATCTGCAGCGCCTGGCCGAGCAGATTATTGAACGTATGGATACCGGCGTTCTGGTACTGGGAACATCCGGCAAGCCGGAACTGATCAATCAGGCTGCAGAGCGGCTACTGGGCCCGCAGTTGCAAGCAGACAAAGCGCCGCCCGACGGCTTGTGCCGCTCTATTGGCGCATGGCGCAGCAAAAAAACTCCCGGCCATGCTCTGCTACAAGGGGAAAATGGCGTTGAGCTGCACCTCAATTTTGCCGACCTCCGGCACGATAGCGGGAGCAGCACTCTGGTTTTCGTCGAGGATAATCGCAAACTGACCGAGGCCGCCCAGAAATTAAAGCTCGCTTCCCTGGGGCACCTGACAGCCTCTATCGCCCACGAGGTGCGCAACCCCCTCGCGGCCATCAGCCACGCAGCCCAGCTCCTGTCAGAGTCCTCCCATCTGCGCCAGGAAGAACGCCATCTGACCGATATCATCTGCCGACAGAGCCAGCGGGTGAATCAGATTATTGAAAATGTGATGCAGCTATCGCGCCGCCGTGCCGGAGATCCCCAGGAGTACGACCTGACTGCCTGGCTGGAACAGTTTATTCAGGACTTCCGTGCCGGCACTACCGGCGGCGATGAAATTGAACTGGAGCTGCCCGAAGCGCCGCTCAGAACCCGCTTTGACGCTGCGCAAATGGCCCAGGTGGTCACCAACCTCACGGAAAATGCCCTGCACCACTCTCAGATTGCCACGGGCAGGCGCCACGCGGCAATCTGCGCTTACTACAATCCACAACGGGACTGTACCCAGCTGGATATCAAAGACAGTGGCCCGGGTGTACCAGAGGCACACCGCTCGAAGATTTTTGAACCATTTTTCACCACAGGCAACAAAGGCAGCGGGCTGGGCCTCTACATCGCCCGGGAATTGTGTGAAGCGAATAAAACCAACCTCTACCACTGTCGCAGCGCGGACAACAAGAGTTGTTTCAGGATTGAATTTGTACACGCATTTAGTGTAAGTTGATTTCGCTCAGGAATTCCTTTCAAAATACGGGGGATTATGAGCAAAGAATTTCTGTTATAAGCAACCTCGGCACCCCTGCCAGCACGATTAACAAAACAAAAAAGGCCGAGCATTGATGCTACCTTTGGCCCTGGTTGTCGATGATGAACCGGATATCTGTGAACTCCTCTCCCTGACTCTGCAGAGGATGGGGGTGGACTGCCACAGTGCAGCCAATCTCTCAGAGGCAAAGCGCTTCCTGGTCAACAACCGCTATGACTTTTGTCTCACCGATTTACGCCTCCCCGATGGCGATGGGCTGCAACTGGTGGAGTACATTCAAAGCGGTGTCCACCGGGATGTCCCCGTTGCCGTCATCACCGCCCATGGCAATATGGATACCGCTATCAAGGCGCTGAAACTCGGCGCCTTCGATTTTGTCAGCAAACCTGTGGATCTGGAGCGCCTGCGCACCTTGGTCCAGTTGGCGCTGCGCCTGGATCAAAACCGCCACCGCCCGAAGGGTAAAGACGCAGACCAGTTGCTTTTGGGGGAAGCCGAAAACATGCGCAAACTGCGCGAGCAGATTGCCAAAGTCGCCCGCAGTGATGCCCCGGTTTATATCAGCGGGGAGTCTGGCTGCGGAAAAGAATTGGCGGCCCGCGCCATCCACGCCCAGGGTGCCCGCGCCGATAAACCCTTTGTACCTATCAACTGCGGCGCCATCCCGGCTGAGCTGATGGAAAGTGAGTTTTTCGGTCACAAAAAGGGCAGCTTTACCGGTGCCCATAAAGACAACCCGGGACTCATGCAAAGCGCTCAGGGAGGCACCCTGTTTCTGGATGAGGTCGCCGATCTCCCGCTGGATATGCAGGTAAAACTGCTGCGCGCCATTCAAGAGAAGTGTGTACGCCCCATTGGCACCAGCCGGGAGGTCTCCATTGACGTACGCATCTTGAGCGCAACCCATAAAGACCTCGGCAGAGCAGTGAGTGAGGGGCGTTTCCGCAGCGACCTCTACTACCGTATCAACGTGATTGAAATCTCGATCCCTCCCCTGCGCGAGCGCACCGAAGACATCCCGTTACTTGCCGAAGTGATTATGCAACGCATCGCCTCTCACGCCGGCCTTGCCTCCCCGAAACTCAGCCCCGGTGCGCTCTCGACCCTGCAGCAATACCCGTTTCCCGGCAATGTCCGCCAGTTGGAGAATATTCTAGAGCGGGCCCTGACACTGTGTGACAAGCAGGAAATCCGCAGCGACGACCTGCTACTGGCACGGGATGGGCAACCCTTCGAACATGACGCCCCCCCTGCCCAGGCCAACAGGCGTGAAGCCCAGAACCCGGGCCATTTCGATCCCGGTCAATATGCCTCTCTGGATGAATTTCTGCACAGTATTGAGAAAGAAGCGATTGAAAATGCCCTGCTAAAAACCCGCTGGAACCGCACGGCAGCAGCGCAGAAGCTGGGGATCAGTTTCAGGTCGTTGCGATATCGTCTGAAAAAGCTGGGGTTGGAGAGTTAATCCGTATCCGGTGGTGGACACATACACAGGGGCCAAGCGGGTGATTCCCGTCCACCCCTGTGGATTGGCGAATTAATACGCCACAGGAAGGTATACCCCTGCGCAAAGGGCCAGGAGTGCCCTTGCACTCCACAGCGCTCACTGCTATCCCTGCACCTTGCAAAACGCGACGTGTCACCCCTTCACCGGCTGTGACAGTTGGCGGCCCAACCTTCCGATGAGTCGCCTCCCTGATATTGACCGCCAGTATGTTCTTTATTTCACCATACCCCTGGGTCCCAGCCCCTGAAAACGGGCAAAAAGACGGGAGTTTTTATGCCACCTTGCCACTATTTGCGTAGGCAAGTTTGCCCCCTGCTTATGCCATACTCCTGTAGATCTGCCCAATACAATTTCATGTTGTACATTGCTTTCTGTGCCATGGAGTAAAAAGGCGTCGCTGTAGTGTTGAATATAGGGTCGGAGAAAGCTGTGTCCCTTTCACGTAACGCCAAGGAATCCATTAAAGTTGCAGGGGCGCTGGTGATCGCCTACGGAATCGCCCTGAGCCTTAACTGGGACAAACCCTATTGGGCGGGGTTTGCCGTTGCCGTGTGCAGCCAGATCAATCTCGGTCAATCCCTGAGCCGCGTCCTTATGCGGGTCTTCGGTACGCTGCTTGCCCTGCTGGCTGCCTGGATCATTTTCGCCGTGTTTCCTCAGGATCGCTGGCTGTTTATGGTCAGTCTCTCCCTGTGGATTGGCGCTTGTATTTACTTTTTGCAAAGATCCCGCTACGAGTATTTTTGGATCGTCAGCGCCTTTGTTACCCTCGTTCTTTGGAATGCCACCGGCGGCGATTTTACACTGTCATTTGAAAAAGGCATCTTTCGTATACAGGAAACGGTATTGGGGGTTGTTGTCTACAGTCTTGTCGCTGTGCTGATATGGCCCAATCGCAGCCGGGGGGAACTGGATACAGCATCGACCACACTGGCTGCCGCTCAACACCGGTTTGGTACCCGCTGCTTTGCACAATTATACAGTCAAGAAAAAGCAAAAGACCTTTCCCAGCATCGCCTTGAGATCCTGCAAGCGGATACTCGACTGCGCACTGCTGTTGATGACGCCAGTTTCGATAGCTATGAAATCTGGGAGTGCCGTCGACAGTGGCGTCACTATGGTCATCGCGCAACGGCAGTAACGCAGGCGTTGCTGAAGTTGGACGAAAGCCTGGCCCTTTCAAAGCCATTGCGGGTTGCCAGCTTCTTCAAAAATCTGGAGGATTTGATTGAGGAACTCAATCGCCGTTTGACACAGTTGCAGCTGTATTTTTCTGAAGGAAAAACCGTCGAAATTCCAATTAAAAATAAGCTTGAATTACAGCTTGATCGTGTAAAAACCCTATCTACTTTTGACGCTGCAGCGTTAACCGTAACCTACCAAAAACTGAGAGAGCTGGAACTGAAAACACGCTCTCTGGTGACCTCGGTACAAGATATTCATACATTCGGACATTCCTATCTGGACTATCCAAGCGAGGTTAAAACACGTTGGCTTGACATACTAATGCCTGATCCGGATCGAATCGCCAGCGTTCTTCGCGTGGTTGTGGCAATATGGATCGCCTATCTGGCGTATATCTTTGTACCCGATATGATCGGTGGGCTACTGGTGGTTACCCTCACCGGAGTTCTCGGCAGCTTACTTTCCACCAGCCCAATGACAAGCCTGTCTACGACCTGTTTGTATACTGTCACAGCCTGCATAATTTCCGCCCCGTTTTACTTTTTCTTGCTGCCAAAATTATCCAGTTATTACATGCTTGGATCATTTATATTCATTTTCTTTTTCGGTGTTAGCTTTATCACACTAGAGTTTTTTGAAGACCAGCCTTTAGTAAGGATGGTAATGCTTCTCTTTCCTAACAATGTGTTCAATTTAACCAATACCCAGACTTACGATTTTATAAACTATGCAAATTTACTGTTTTCCGTGCCGATAATATTTGCAATATTAGCCATTTCAAAGAACATACCCTTTTCATTACGACCAGAAAATAAATTTAAGCAAACCATAAAGCGATTTTTTCATAGTGCAGCGTATCTGATATCTACAGGAGCATTCAAGAACAATAAAAAATCCCTGTTTTTTCACCGATTGATTTCCATGTATCACATCAATATAGTTATAACAACACCGAAAAACATTCAATACTGGAGAAGTGGTTTAGATATAACTGATAGAAAAGGAATATCGGAAATTCAACTTCGAAAAATTACAAAGCTTGTGATACTGGCCAGCAATCAAATTAAAATACTGTATAAAATTGACAACATGAAAAATCCTCTCAACCCTCCAAGGAAGATAACTCAGGAAGTGTTGAAGTGGAGATCCGCTACAAGAAAGCTACTGCTCTATCTTTCCGGTTATAAACACAATATAGATTTTGAGACCTTGGAAGAAAAAAACAAAGAACTTTTCAAAAAAGAAATATTTGACACAAACCAATTAATCCCAAAAGAAAAGGATACATTGCCAACAGAAGAGGAAATTGTGAAATTTTTATACTTTTTGGGAGTTTCAACCTATATAAACAGCTATTTGACAGAATTTTTCAATACAATGAAAACCATTGACTGGAGACGTTTTTGTGAAAACAGATTACTTTAAACCATTCAGGGCTTGAAATGCTCATAGTGCCGCACGAATTGTCGATAGGAGAAATATACTTTTCTCCACTTCTGATGTCGGGTCTGCTCGGCATAGTGGCCGCACTATTAACTGCACGTCTTTTGGATCGCTACCGAATTTCCCGATATTTTGCCAATCCCCCCGCTGTCGTCATTGCGATTAGTATTATCTACACCATCCTCATAGGAACGTTCTTTGTGGGGATATAATAATGCAGTACTCCAGGAAATATATTTTGACAGGCAGTGTGGTTTTCATTGCCCTATTTATGATCATCCTGCAGTTGTGGAAGTATCTGCAAAACCCCTGGACCAGGGATGGCAAAGTACAGGCAAAGATTGTACAGGTAACACCCAGGGTGTCCGGTCAGATTGTAGAGTTGCCGGTCAGGAACAATCAATTCGTCAATGCGGGAGATCTTCTGTTCCAGATTGATCCCAGGACCTACGAGGCCACTCTGGCAGAAGTCAGAGCGGAATACGAAGAGGCCATCGACACCTATAAAGCGCAAAGACAGAATGTGCTGGCCTTTGAAGCGAAACTGCGCGAATCCATGGCTGCAATAGACCAGGCACAGAGCAACATCAAGGCACTGGATGCCGAGATTGTAAAAGCCAAGGCGGAGTTCGAGCGTCAAAAGGAGTTGCTGCCGCTGCGCGCCACATCGCAGAAATCTCTTGAGGCTGCCCAGGCCGAATACGATTCCGCTGTGGAGTACCGCCAGGGTGCCGAAGCGGCACTTGTGGAGGCCATGCACACTTTGGAACAGTCACAGGCAGAACTGGAGCAGGCGCGTGCACAGCTGGGTGCTCTGGGGGATAAAAATCCAGGGATTCGCGCTGCACTGGCCATAGTGCGCCAAGCCGAGCTGAACCTGGAATATACCACTGTTATCGCACCGGTTACCGGTTATGTGACCAACATAGATTTTCGCTACGGGGATCAGGCGGTCGCCAACAAGCCGGCTATGTCCGTTGTAGATATCAACAGCTTTTGGGTGGACGGTTATTTTCGCGAAACCTTTATTCGCAGAATAGCCCCCGGGGACCGCGCCATCGTCACCTTGCTGGCCTACCCCGACACTCCCCTGGAGGGCTATGTGGAAAGTATTGGCTGGGGCATCGCACAACAGGATGGAACCGCTGGCAACGATCTGCTGCCCCAGATCAACCCCACCTTTGACTGGATTCGCCTGGCACAGCGGATACCTGTGAGAGTTTACCTGACCAACACCCCTGCTTCCGTAAAACTTCGAGTCGGGTTTACCAGCTCTGTGCTCGTGATGAGTGGTACCGCGGACGCCAGACAAAATGCAACGGTGCACACCCCCTAAGCGGGAGCATTGCGGGGCGCTGCGCCTCCCGTTGCTCGCCACTGTACTGGCAGTCATCGCAGGTTACGGTTGCACCCTCGGTCCGGACTACCAGCCTCCCCCGGTCAGTATCGAGCAAGAGTGGCTATACCAACACGACACACGCATAGAGAGCCTCAATGCCGTCAACCCCCTCTGGTGGCAGTCGGCCTTTTCCGATGCCGCCCTGGACGAACTGGTCGCCCTGGCGATAGATAACAATCTGGAATTGAGATCAGCCGCCTTGAGGGCATTGCAGGCCCAACAACTACTGGCCATTGCCATCGGCAATCAATACCCACAAGTACAGGAAATTGTCGGCGTCGCCGACCGTTCAAAAGGTTCATTTGAGCCCGGTGTTGTCCAGAGTGAATACACCCTGGATTTTAATCTGAGCTGGGAACTGGACATGTGGGGACAATTCAAACGCCTGGTGAAATCCGCAGCTGCGGATCTTGAAGCCAGTATGGCCGAATATGACGGTGTCCTGGTTTCCATCGTTGCCCAGGTAGCACAGACATATATCAATATCCGCACCGCCCAGAGACGCCTGGTGGTTGCGCGGGAAAATATTCGTTTACAGAGAGAGAGCCTCAGAATCGCCGAGGTAAAATTTCAAGCGGGAGAGGTCAGTGCACTCGATGCGGAACAGGCTCAGGCGTTGCTGAGCAATACCCAGGCCACTGTCCCGAGACTGGAAGTTACCCTGCAGCAGCTTAAAAACACCCTCGCGGTACTGCTTGGCATGCCGCCGCACAACCTCAATTATCTTTTGGGCGAATTTTCAATGATCCCCAGCGTTCCGGCCCGTATTGCGATTGGCATGCCACAGGACCTCCTGCGCCAGCGCCCCGATATCCGCCAGGCGGAGCGTCTGCTCGCTGCGCAGGGAGAGCAAATTGGCGTTGCCAGAGCCGAGCTCTACCCCGCTCTCTCAATCGGTGGTTCCGTTGGCACGATTAAGATACAGGACGGACCCTTTGAAGGCTCCAGCGGAGCCTGGGATTTATTTGTGCAATTTCAATGGAACATCTTCAACTATGGGCGTCTTAAAAGCAATGTGCGTTTACAGGATGCCACTTTCCAGCAGCTCCTCGCAGACTACCAACAGACAGTGCTGCTGGCTCAGGCCGATGTGGAAAATGCCATCGTTGCCTACCTGAAATCACAGGAAGAACTGACTTACTACGAAACCGCGGCACAGGCTTCCAAGGAATCGGTCAGGCTCTCGCTGTCCCAGTACACCAATGGCCTGGTAGAATTTAATACCGTTATCAATACCCTGACTTCGGATGTCCAGCAGCAGGATCTACTGGCGTTTACACAGGGCATAGTGGCTGCCAACCTGGTACAGGTTTATCTGTCACTGGGCGGTGGCTGGCAGATACGGGAAGATCGCCCGCCTGTTGATTTACTGCCAGAGGCCGTAAAAGAGGAAATGCTCCGGCGCACGCACTACTGGGACAAGATCATCGAATAGCCTGCCCGCTCCCAACCGCACAAGTGGCGGTACTGTATTACAACAACTCAACCCTCAAGCTGCACAGCGGCACCGATCAGTGCCTGGTAACCGGTGTTGAGGGCATAGACGGGAACCGCCTCCATCCATTTGGCAACCCTTCCCTTGCTGAGAAAGCGGTGCTCGAATGCACTCTCCGGCAGCAATTGTGCGATTCTGGGCAGTATGCCCCCACCGAGGAAGACGCCACCACGGGCACCCAGGTATAACGCTGTATCCCCGGCGGCACTGCCGAGGAAATTGAGGAAGTCCAGCAGGGTTTCCCGGCACAGGGGATCGGAGCCTTCCAGGCCCCGCGCACTCACATCCGGCGGCGTCAGATATTCAGGGGTTTGCCCATTCAGCACACACACGGCGCGATAGAGGTTGACCAGCCCGCTGCCGGACAAGACCCACTCATTGAACACCGGGGTACGCTTTTGCATCAGAATCTGCAGCAGTTGCAGCTCCCGCTGGGTGGAAACAGTCAGGTTGGCGTGACCGCCCTCACCTGCGAGCACATGATAGCGGCCATCCGCCTCGGCGAGACCGGCTACGCCCAGACCGGTTCCCGGGCCCAGCACCGCCATTGGCGCGCCCGGTACACGGGGTACATCGCGCAGCACGGAGTAATCCGTGCAGGAAAGACGCGGCAGGGACTGGGCCAGTGCGGCGAAATCATTGATCAGTTCCAGGTGCGTGAACGAGAACGCCTTTGCCAGCTCTCCCGCATCAATGCGCCAGCCGAGGTTGGTCATATATACACTGCTGCCGGAGGGGGTTCGCTCCAGGGGGCCGGCGGCGGCGATACAGGCTTTTTCGGGCCTGGGCTGCGCCAACCCTTCCAGCCAGTACCGCAAGGCGGCATCAAAGCAGTCAAACCGCTTGCAATCCACCACTTCAAGCGCCTCCAGGCGATAGCTTTCCGCCACGGGTTTGGCAATCGCAAAACGGGCGTTGGTGCCGCCGATGTCCGCTACGATACTCGTCATAGTTACCCCTGTGAGATCCCCAAAAAAAACGATATAAATTACGGTGTCTGAAACAATAATGCCAGCGGCAATCGCCCCCAGGGGTTCCTCACCATCAGCGCACCTGCGGGGCGATAGCCTGTAGGGTCGCAGCAAACGCCCGCATCTCTTCCCTGCTGTATTTTGAGTACACTCTTTTTTTGGTTGCAGGCTGGAAGGCAATGCTCACACCGGCGCGCCTGGCTATATGCGGGCGAATCGGACGGGAACAAAAACCGCCGCCGCAATTGGGACAGACATTCAGCAACACCTGCTCAACACAGGCACTGCAAAAAGTACATTCATAAGAGCAGATCATCGCTTCGGGCGAATTGGCCGGCAGATCCCTATCACAACACTCGCAATTTGGCCTCAGTGCCAACATCCGGAGCCCTCCTTATGGCAATGTATCCGTCCTCCCGACATGCAGCCGGTTGCCGGGAGAAAGCAGTACAGGGGAGGACCAGTCACTGCAGAGCGGCGGTGCTTATCCCGCAGCCCGCTCTCCCCTGAACCCGTTATCGCAGGCTGCCGTGCATTAAAGGGCCACCTTACCCTGTAAATACAGTTTGCGGCGCTGCGCCAGGGCATCGATTGTGTAGAGTATGAGCCCGAGCCACACCAGCATAAAGGTGATAAGTTTGCCCTCGCGGAAGGGCTCACCCAGAACCTGGGTGGCAATCACCAGCATCAGCGTCGGGGCGATATACTGCAGAAAACCTACGGTGGACAGATTCAGCCTGCGCGCGGCAATGGTAAACAGGAGCAGGGGCATCAGAGTGACGGGGCCGGCCAACACCAGCAGGCTATTCAGCGCCCAACTGTTGTGCAGCAGGTTACTGGTGGGGCTGTCACTGCATACCAGATAAAATAGCGCCACCGGCAGCATATACAGGGTTTCGACCGCAAGGCCAGTGAGGCTCTCAACCGGGGCGCGTTTGCGCACCAATCCATACAGGGCAAAGGTTCCGGCGAGGAACAGGGCGATCACCGGTACCCGGCCAAACTGCCAGAGTTCGTAGGCAATACCTGTCGTTGCCAGCGCTACCGCCAACCATTGCAGACGCCTTAACTTCTCACCCAAAAACAGCACACCAAGGACGATATTGAGCAGGGGATTGATGTAATAGCCGAGGCTGCTCTCCAGCAGGTGACCGTTATTAATCGCCCAGATAAAGACCAGCCAGTTGCTGCCGATCAACAGCGCGGTCAGGGCCAGCATACGCATTTTCCCGCCATTGCGCAGGGTATTGGCCAGATCCGGCAGCCGGTGAACCAAAGCCAGAATCAGCAGGGCCAGAACCAGTGACCAGACACTGCGGTGTGCAAGGATTTCCGCTGCCGGAATCCCCTCCAACAGGTGGAAATAGAGTGGTGCCAGCCCCCAAATGAAAAAGGCAGCGACGCCGGCGAGCAGGCCGGTAGTGGCGGAATCCTGATGACGCAAGGGAACACTCGCAATGGAAAAGTGAAATGCCAAACCAGGGGATGCACGGGAAGCGCAGCGCCTAGTGCAGGACCAACAGAATAGGAAACCCTATTGTAGAGGTAGTTGCCAGGCGGGATCAATCACTTTGGTCGTTGGTCCACCTGGCAACCAAGTCCGGATTGCCGGGTAAACGGCTTAAAAAAGTCTTCGGCAGCGCAAGGTGCCGGGGATATTTTTCAGTTTCCCCAGGGCCAGGTTCGAGTACTCCGCATCCACGTCGATCACCACGTATCCCAGGGTCTCGTTGGTCTGCAGGAATTGGGCGGAGATATTGATGGCGTTTTCAGAAAACACCTGGTTGATGGCGCTCATTACACCGGGCACATTTTCGTGGATATGCAACAGTCGGTGCGCACCGGGATGGCTGGGCAGTGCCACTTCGGGAAAATTCACCGAACTGGTTGTGGTGCCATTGTCGGAGTAGTGTGCCAGCTTTTCCGATACTTCGGTGCCGATGTTTTCCTGGGCTTCCACGGTAGAACCACCCACATGGGGCGTCAGCAGGGCATTGTCGATATGGCGCAGGGGAGAGATAAACTCTTCCGCATTACTGCGCGGCTCCAGCGGGAAAACATCGATGGCAGCGCCGGCCAAGTGCCTGCTGTTCAGCGCCTGCGCCAGTGCGTCAATGTCCACCACACTACCGCGGGAGGCATTGAGCAGAATAGCCCCTGGCTTCATCTGAGCGATCTGTTGTGCACCGATCATCATTCTGGTGGAAGGCAGTTCGGGCACATGCAGTGACACCACATCCGATTCCCGCAACAGCGCCTCCAGGGAAGCGACCTGAGTGGCATTGCCCAGGGGCAGCTTGGTGACGACATCGTGGAACTTCACCCGCATGCCCATGGCTTCCGCCATCACGGAAACCTGAGAACCAATGGCGCCGTAACCGATAATTCCCATCGTCTTGCCGCGGGCCTCAAAAGCGCCACTGGCAGACTTGAGCCAACCACCGCGGTGGCATACAGCGTTCTTCTCCGGAATGCCCCGCAGCATGAGAATGGCCTCAGCGATCATCAGTTCGGCCACACTGCGGGTATTGGAATAAGGGGCGTTAAATACGGCAATGCCCAGCGCCGTAGCAGCCTGCAGGTCCACCTGGTTGGTACCGATGCAGAAACAGCCAACAGCCACCAGTTTGGGAGCACTCTGCAGTATCTTGCGGGTAAGCTGGGTGCGGGAGCGGATACCGATAAAGTGCACATCGGCAATCTTTTCAATCAATTGCTCCTGGGGCAGTGCCGTTTTTACGTATTCCACATTGGTGTAGCCGCGGGAAGCGAGCAGATCCACAGCGGACTGGTGCACGCCCTCCAGCAGCAGGATACGAATCTTGTCTTTTTGCAGGGACTTTCTTTGATTGGGATTATGTGGAGCCATAAACTATCTCTTCACCGGGTGTGAATAGGGCGCGCACTCTTGTTGGGCGCTGCTTGATTGCCCGGCGCCAGGCAAAAGCGCGATCATAGCACAGGCGGCTTATATCGCTTTATTCGAAATTTCTATCCTAACTATTTTGTTTGTCTATGTATCAACACCAGTTTACCTGTGGCCGCTCGATGCCATTCCCATTGGGCAAGATCGTGTGCGTGGGGCGCAATTACGCCAGCCACGCCGCGGAACTCAATAATCCTGTGCCCGAGGAACCCCTGCTGTTTATCAAGCCGGCCACCGCCGCTGTGGATATACGCCAACCTCTTCACCTGCCGGAGGGGCGCGGCAGCTGTCATTTTGAAGGGGAACTGGCGCTGCTGATCGGCAAGCGGCTGTGCGGTGCCAATACCGATGAGTTCCCTGCGGCGGTGGCGGGGCTGGGGCTGGGGCTGGATTTGACACTGCGCACACTGCAGGCGCAGTTGAAGAAGGCCGGGCATCCCTGGGAGAAGGCCAAGGGGTTTGATCACTCCTGCCCCCTGTCTCCCTTTGTCCGGCTGGACTCGCTACCGGACTGGGATGCACTCAACTACGCGCTCTGGCTGAACGGCGAGCTGCGCCAGCGCGGTCTGACCCGGCAAATGCTCACACCGATTCCCGACCTGGTGGCCTACATCAGCAGCCACTTTACCCTGGAGCCCGGCGATGTGGTGTTGACCGGCACCCCGTCGGGGGTTGGTGCGCTGCATCGCGGTGACAGGATCACCATGCAGTTGCAGGAGAACTGGCTGCAGGTGGAAACCCGCGTGGCCTGAACCCCGGGGGTGTCTGCCAGCAGATGCCCTTTGATTTGTGATCACATTTTCGATATAACCCGGACAAATTCCAACCCAAGCAAAAAGCAAGGTGTACTGTGTCAGTGCAAAATACCAAGCCCCAAAACCTTCAGGAATGGCAGGCCCTGGCGACCTCTGTGAAAATCGAGGGGCGCGCGTTTATCAATGGCCGCTATGTCGATGCCCTCTCCGGTAACACCCGCACAACCCACAATCCCGCCAATGGCGAGGCACTGGCACAGATTGCCTGCTGTGGTCCCGAGGACGCGGATCTGGCGGTACATGTGGCGCGCGAGACTTTTGAATCCGGTACCTGGTCGACAATGCCGCCTACAGAACGCAAGAAAGTGCTGGTGCGCTTCGCCGAACTGATCGAGGCGCACCGGGTGGAAATTGCCCTGCTGGAAAGCCTGGATGCCGGTAAACCCATTGCTGATGCCATGGCAGTGGATGTCCCCGGCGCGGCCACCACTATCCGCTGGAGTGGCGAAGCCATCGACAAGCTCTACGACGAGGTGGCACCCACAGGCCCCGGTGCGCTGGGCCTGATTACCCGTATGCCCCTGGGGGTGGTGGCGGCAATTGTGCCCTGGAACTTCCCCCTGTCCACTACCGCCTGGAAGCTGGGCCCGGCACTGGCCACCGGCAATAGCGTGATCTTGAAACCCGCCTCCAGTACCCCGCTCACCGCCATCAAACTGGCCGGGCTGGCCAGGGCAGCGGGGCTGCCGGACGGCGTGCTGAATGTACTGCCGGGGCCGGGCAGCAGCCTGGGCAAGGCACTGGGCCTGCACATGGATATCGACTGTCTCACGTTTACCGGCTCCACCGCGGTGGGCAAGACCCTCACCGGGTACGCCGGCCAATCGAATCTGAAACGCACTTTTCTGGAACTGGGAGGCAAAAGCCCCAATATCGTTTTTGCCGATGCGGATCTGGACAGGGCCGCCGAAGCGGCGGCAATGGCCATCTTCTACAACCAGGGCGAAACCTGCACCGCCGGCTCGCGCCTGCTGGTGGAAAAGCGTATCGCTGAGGTGTTTACCGAAAAGGTACGCAAAGCCGCCCGGCACTTCAAACCCGGCCACCCCCAGGACCCGAATACCGCAATGGGGGCACTGATCGACCGCAGCCAGTCTGACACTGTGGCGTATTACGTTGCAAAAGGTCTGGAGCAGGGTGCCCAGTTGGTGTGTGGCGGCAGGCCCGTGGAAGCGGTCGCGGGGGGGTACTATTTCGAGCCCACGGTTTTTCGCGGCGTGACTGGCGATATGACCATTGCCCGCGAGGAGATCTTCGGACCGGTGTTGTCAGTCATGGAGTTTGAGAGCGAAGCGGAAGCCCTCGCCATTGCCAATGACTCCATCTACGGACTGGCTGCGGGTATCTGGACCAACAACCTGGGCCGCGCCCACCGCCTGGCCCGCGATATCCGTGCGGGCTCCGTGTGGGTAAACAACTACTTTGGCGGCGATATCACTGTGCCCTTCGGCGGTTTCAAGCAGTCCGGCAACGGTCGCGACAAATCCCTGCACGCGCTGGACAAGTACTGCGAGCTGAAATCCACCTGGATTGATCTGGGCTGAAGCGCACCCGATCAACCCCCGGTCCGGGCCGGGTTTTCGGCTATTGGCGCCACAGAGTGGTGGTGCCGCGGGCCGGTATAAGCCCGGCTGAACAGGCAACATTGCACCGCTGCCTCTGATAACAGAGGCGCTGCCCAACTGGCCTATTGAAGACCCGTTTCCCATCGCACGCACAACCGGGCTCGGTCCTGTTGGCTTATCCCGCATCCACCCGCAAACGGCGCACGAACGCTTTTTCTGGCGTGAATTACCGAGTCAGCTATACCTAACATATTGCCCCTTGCAAAAAAGCGATGGCGACATGCCCAGTGGTGCGGGTTGTGATCCCGCGAAGTCAACTGCGTGTGGGAGAACCAGGGTGAAAAGCATCCTCCTGTTTTTGGTATTCCTGAGCATCGGTGGATTGACACCGGTACAGGCAGCGGAGACCCCAGCGCTCGGAGAGATAGCGGGTCTGCTGTATACCGGACAGGGCCACTCGAACACCTCCCGCACGGGTACCGCACAGATTCACCCCAGGGAGTGGGTTCAGCTATTGGTCAACCACGGCGACATCGTGGAAAAAGGCCAGCGCCTGGCGGTGTACAAAAGTTCCAAGGGCCGGGCTGTTATTGAATATATCGCCAGCCGCTCGGGCAGGGTCATGGTGCATAGCCGGGCCGCTCTCGACTCTCTGGATACCATTCTGGAAATTATCACGGTATCTCATGAGGATTACTGCGCAGTGGAGGACTGCACCCTGGCCGAACCGGAATAACAAGTCATTTTGTCCCGGTTTTCTGCCTGGCCCATCAATCTGGCAGGGTTATTTCAAGCGCCGTTTTGTTACACTGGCAACCAGACAGACAGGCGGGTTGTCAATTAGCACAGGCGGGCACCGCCCAGGGCCATGCCCCGGATGCTTCCTTAAAATACCGGTCACAGCACCTTCTGTAAGACCCTGTTTTTCGCAACAGCAATCCAGCCGTCTACACCAGCACTTGTTGATTGCCATGGGCCTGCGCCCTTTTTATGATGAAACTGATCTACACCCACGAAAACCGCCTGTTGGTCGAATTGGCAAAGAGCCGCCTTGAGGTGGCCGGTATCCCGGTATTCCTGAAAAACGCGTTTGCCCAGGGGGCATCCGGGGAACTGGCCCCCAACCAGGTCTGGCCGGAACTGTGGCTGGAACGGGATCGTGACTTCGAGCATGCAAGGCGTCTGCTGGAGGATGTCGAAACAGGCCAGGGCTGGCCCTGTCCGGTCTGTGGCGAAGAGAACGGAGCCGCATTTGATTTTTGCTGGCAGTGTGGCGGCACCCGGCCGACAACACAAACGCCACGCTAGAGGCGGGCCCCTAAGCAGAGCCCCAGGTATGGGATCCGGAAGTCACACCAGGGCCTGGCGGCGCCAAGGCGAATAGAATAACGGCGCAAACAACGCACCTGCCTATTGTTTAAATACCACCACCAAACAAGTTAAGTGCCCGCCTCTTTGTTATCGTTCCTGAAAGAGCACAGCCTCTACGCCGCGCCGCCGCCACCCCTCAGGGAATTGGGCCAACTTGTGCCTGCTGCGGCATTTCCCCCCCGTTGTGCTAAGCTGGCCGCCGGCAAAATTACTAGCGATTCAGTCTCCGCATTCAAAAAAGGCACGCTTTTATGTTCGAGTGGGTAGTCAACCCGGAAGCCTGGGTTGCGTTGGGCACCCTGGCCGCGCTGGAAATAGTGCTGGGCATAGACAACATTATCTTTATCTCCATTCTCGTCGGCCGGCTGCCGGCAAGGCAGCGGGAATTTGCACGCTTTATTGGCCTGACCCTGGCTATGGTCACCCGCCTGGCACTGTTGTTCTCCATCGTTTGGATCATGGGGCTGGTGGAACCCCTGTTCAGCCTGTTTGGAATGGAAATATCCGGACGCGATATCATTTTGGTTGGAGGTGGCCTGTTTTTGATCGGCAAGGCAACCCACGAAATCCACAACAGTCTTGAGGGAACAGAGACTGACGCCGCGGCCCTGGGCAGCGCCGGCTTTGGCATAGTGCTCTTGCAGATTGCGCTTTTGGATATTGTCTTCTCGCTGGATTCGGTTATCACCGCCGTGGGACTGGTGGATGAGATCTCCATTATGGCGATTGCCATTGTGCTGGCTGTTGCTGTGATGCTGGTTGCGGCCAAACCCATTGGCGATTTTGTCGATCGGCACCCAACGGTGAAGATTCTGGCCCTGGCGTTTCTTATTATGGTAGGCCTGACCCTGGTGGTGGAAGGCTTTGATGTGCATGTACCCAAAGGGTATATTTATTTTGCCATGGCTTTTTCCATGATGGTGGAGATGCTCAACCTGCGCCTGCGCAGCAAGAAGGAGCGGCAGGCCCCGCCGGTCAGGCTACACCACAGGCTACGCAACGACAGCGGGGAATAAGGGGCAATGGTCTGCCACTGGCCATTGGGCGGGATCGCCGTTTGGCACCCCGCCCTGTGTCGGCAGCCTGGCTCTCTTTTATTTGACGAATTTACACTCCCAAATGGCAAAAAAATTGCTAGCACCCAAAAATCATGATGGCCTGGACCTGAGGTTTCTAGGAGATAGTGAGGCACCTACTTTTTATGGGTAACTTGGAAACATAACACTTAGCTAAAGCGCCGCAGCATGCGGTCGCTTTTAAGCGCCTTGTTAGCAATGGCTTAATAGTATTTTACGTTGTTCGATGTTCTCAATCTTGGGCTACTTAGTGGTCCACAATAATTGTCGTCTTCTCGTATATCAAAAACCTTAATTGCTCCACCATAACCGCCATATAGATAATTGCTACGAAATACATTGCCAATGGACGGGCATTCTCCAGTTGATTTTGTGCATCCCCCAGGATTACTGCCATCTAGGTTCCATCCTCTAGTGTCAGCATTACAGTACCACCCTTGATAAAAAGCAATTCGCCCAGATGAATAAAAGCGATTATCAGCCATGTAATTATAGTTTGATTCATCTCTGACCTTTATTGGGTCCCCGTTGATACGTAGGAAACGATTTCTTAAAACCTCATTATGCGACGAGTAATGAGCAAAATATATTGCATGAATTGCAGATGCACCTGCCGAATTGTTCAAAATATCTACAAAGTGCGTGTTAGCAATTGAGTTACTGCGAGAGTTTACAAAACGTACAGCGGCTGTAGAGTTTCCAAAATTAGTATACTTTCCTCCGATCCTATAAAAAAACATGCCATACAATTCATTTTCCGAGTTCCAATTACTCACGTAATTCCTTTTACCCTCAAACGACATGGCCGTGTGATAATTTTGGACTTTAATATATCTAAACTTCAGTTTACTCGATGACCTATTTGATTTACTTAATGTAAACCAAGTGTTTATATTGCCGCCTCCATCAAAGACAGGTCTTTCATTTGTGAAATTGACAGGTGTAAATGTAATTGAGTGGCCATTAGTATAGGTCCAAAAAACTGACTGATGATAGTAAGTTCCTTGATTTATGTGGATCTCTACGGGTAGGCCGGAGTTGTATAATTCAAGAACATCTTGGGCTCGCGAGAGGGTTTTTATGGGGTAGGAATTTGTAAGTCCTTCATTATAGTCATTTCCTGAGGGGGAAATAAAAATCTTGAAAGAGCCCTCAGAATAAGAATTATTGCTCCATAAAACTATAAAAAATAATACTATAAACTTCATTGCTTCTCCTTTAATTACTTGAGTATTAATAACGCCGCTGTCACAGGCGGCTAGCGCAGCGGCCGGTGTAGGCAGTCTTGTTAAGTGCTAATAATAACACTGGTTAGAAACCACTCTTTGTTCATTTTGTTTAGAAGATTTTTAGTGATTTATAATGCTCACTTTCAGGTAACACTGCATCAATATCGCATTTTGGATACAGTGCGATTCTTCCTGGGCCTCATGGGCAGTCCTCTGGCTCATCTATCCAGTCAGTAATTTCGGGAGAAGGAAAAATACTGAGACAATGAACACAGCCACAAAGTTTACTCTTTAATATGACTTCTTGATGCCAGCAACACTTGCTATGCATTTGCTTAAGATTGAAGTTCATATTACCACTCAACGCTTAAAGCACTGGCGCAGCTTTACCACCTGCAGTGCCTTTACTTGTTAGCACGGCCCTAGTTTTGGCAATAGCATCACTAGCTTGTTTTACGTGCCACTCCTTACCGAGGCCATAAAGAACTACCATTTTCCCGAGGCCAGCCTCACCGCCACGGCACCAACCTAATTTCACTTGAACAAGGTTTTCTTGGCTGCCCTTTAGAGTCTCATATACCTTTATGCGGATTATTCTTTCCGCCCCACGCACTAGATAGCTTTCTTGCTCTTTACTTAACACTCGATTGTCTAGCTCAGGAATAGATATGCTAGACACTCTGCCAATATAAACTTCTTTGGAATTCTCAGCCCACTGTTCTGGGGTCCAGTTTAGCTCCTGACATGCAAGTACACTCTGAGCAATGAGAATTAGTAAAAGGGTCACTAATATTTTCATTTCTACTTTTACAGCTCTAACATTTAGATATTGATCACCATGATCAGGACTTCTAAATTATTTTCATGCCAAACTATTAAAAAATTACTGTAAGTCAATCCGGCACGACAGATTAGTACGATCTAACCATCTGGAATAACGACCACAATGACCAGTATCCCAAAAAACACCAATAAATGTAACCCATTGTATTTATTGGTTTTTAGGAGGGAAAAGCCTTTACTGCGAATCTAACAGCCACGGTGACCGAAATTCCGGCTCCTACCTGGTCATATTGCCCGGGGAACTGCACCAGGATGCGGATGGGCGTATCGCCTGGGTATCCTTCCTCTTGTCTGTTGACACCGCTTTCCGGAACAACCCGGCAACGCCGTGTGCCGCGATCAAGCCTTACTGATTACTTACAAGGGCACCAGTGCGGAGCAGAAAAGCACTGGCTTGCCGTTTCGGCTGCGCTTACCTCCCCGCCGTGACAGCACAGGAAGGTAAGCGTTGGCGGTGCTGCTCGGGGCTGTACCGACTTTCCAGGTGCCCGCTCAGGGCTCCGGCTTCTTATCGGGGCGCGGCTTGAATGGTCTGATGATGGCTGGAGGCTGATCGATTGGGCCCTCCTCCAGTGCACAGGCTTCGTCCGGCGCCCAGGTCTCATCCAACCACTGCAGGAGGCGCACGGCGCGCATCACCCGGTTGCCCCTGCCGGGCGCAATATGCAGGTCTATCGCGTTCTCTTTGATGGCGACCAGGGTGAAGGTGAAATAATCCCCCAGCTCCACCGGCTGAAACAATCGACAGGGTAATATAGGCATTTTTATAGGCTCCTTGACTCGCCTGTGACGGAAAGGTGTAGAAAAAACACAGCGCTTTGTGCGGTTTCTCCCGCCGCAGGCGTGATCCTTGTGGGAAAAAAGCAAAGGGAAATTTGTCGGTTGGGTACGCAGCCAGAGAGGCGGTGCGCGGCTGAAGTAAAAGACCACACCAATCATCACGCAACGCCACAGCACACTCCGCCGCCGGGGGCAGGAGTGACCCGGAATGCATGCCTTCAAAAAGACCTTTATTGAAGACGAACGAGTGTATGGCGTATCATTCAAGACAGCCTCGCTAGATAGGTTATGTATCTATTGGGGTTAGCCATCCCTTGGTGTTGCTGCACCGAGGGGTGGCGTTTTTCTATCATTTACGCGGTCATGATGCGGCCTTTTTTGTTTATGTGTTTTGCGTATGAATTTCCCGCGAGGGCTGCCGTTACGGGGCACTCGCGGGGTAGAAAATGATCGTTGCGGTATTGGTTATCTATTTATTATTCTTTGACATTTATTATTCTTTGACTGCGCCGGTGAAGCGGCTGGGCACTAGGGCAGCAGACCTACGGTATGCGCTTTTTGCAAATACTGCAATCAATCTGAAGCTTTAGGCGACACCAAGTTGCGTTGCCTCCGGCTGCGTAGCCATTTGCGGTATACCAGGGCATCGGCAATTCATTCCCAGGGCGTTCAAGGCTTGTGTTGGAGGGGATATCCGGATGACATTGCATCACCGCAACGGCGTGTTTGAATCCACCGCCGTATCTGGACCCGCACATACAGTGGTGAAGGGAATGTGGGCTGGGAACTCGCCTTTACCCGAGCATCACTATTTTCTGATGACCCCATCGCCGAGTTTTGCACTTAGCCCGTCAATAGACTGTTGAATATCCATCAATACCGGATTGGATTTAGAAGGGTTTCTTATCTCTTCCCCCCTAAACCCAAACTTTGAATCCAGATATCCCAACACCAGTGAAAAACACACAAAAACAACCAGTATAACTGGCACTGAAAGTACCGAATTATTAAAAACAAAGTATCTTAAGGGGTTATCGCCCAAAGATTTGATAAACACAAAGATAATCATTAAGAATTGCGTAGGGCGTCCAGCCCAGCCATAGTTGCGATTGCGCCACCAATTGTTATGTGCCCACCCCATACGCATTCATTATTTTTTCTACCCTAGGGCTTATAATTTTCGATATGTTGCTTCCCTGAGTCACCGATTTCCTCCCACGAGGCTTTTGAATGCACATACAAATGATGGGCGACCCGCAGATTCTCGCAACCCGAAGTCAATGTACCAACGGGTAGATACATACTTTCTGCATCGTTTTCTCCTGGAACAGCAGTGCCACAAACTTGACAAAAATACGTATGCCATTCGTGCCCCGGCTTTGACCAGTAGCTTATTTGGTCTTGCCCTTTGATCCAGGCGAGGGCTTTATTCGCTACCACTGCCACCGCTATACCACCGCTACCTGTAGAGCGCCTGCAAATAGAACAGTGGCAGACAAAAACGTCAGAGATCCCGGCATCAACTGTAAAGCTTACCGCTCCGCAGTTGCATTCACCTTGTACCATATCGTTGTCTCCATGATGTGATGCTCTAACACTTATTAGGAGTTTGTGTCCCTGAAACCGCGAGCCAAATCCCCGTCGACCCGCTTAAATAAACCGCCAGAATTACTTGTCAATGCAATCCTGAATAGAGCTAAAAAAGTGGTCAGTTGCCCGTATGCTTCGCACTTTTTTGATAAACACTGCCAGGACAAAAATTACGGCTTCAAACCCTATCCCATTAATTACGAAGATGCGAGAGTCATAAGCGCAAGATGCCCCATCAGGGAGGCAGTGATCCAGCAGCTCGACAAGTTGGAATCGACCTCTCCGTAGAGGTCCAGGGGCTTTATCCTGTTTTTCCAACCTGCCATTCAAAAGACCCTTTGATTACTGCTTGCGATAGTTCGCCATATAATCCAGGGTCAGCAGGGTCAGCGCTTCGGTGCCCTGGCGCAGTGCGCTTTCATCCACATAAAACAAGGGTGAATGATTGCTGGGCGCCTTGCTCGGGTCCTCGCCCTGCGGGGTTATGCCGAGGAAATAGAAAAAGCCGGGCACTGCATTGGCAAAGTAGGAAAAATCCTCCGCACCGGTAATTTTGGGAACCTCGATCACCTTTTCTTTACCGGCCACGGACCTGAGCACCGGCAGGGCCATTTGCGTGAGTTCTGCATTGTTTATCGTCACCGGGTACCCTTCGAGGATATCCACTTCGGCCACGGCCCCGGAACTCTCCGCAACCAGTTCAGCGGTGGTTTTCAGGCGCTTGAAAATTTCCGCGCGGTTATTCATGTCAAAGTTGCGGATGGTGCCGTTTAAGTACACGCTGTCGGGAATAATATTGTTGCGCACGCCGCCGTCGATCCGGCCATAGGAAATCACCGCCGGTTCCTTGGTGATGTCGATCTGGCGGCTGACAATAGCCTGAGTGCCCATCACCACCTGCGCGGCGGCAACAATGGGGTCAACCCCGCCCCAGGGGCGCGAACCGTGGGTCTGGCGGCCGGTAATGGTGATGCGGAACTCGTCAGCGGCGGCCATCAGCGGACCCGAACGGTAACCAAAAACCCCAGCGGGCAGAGAAGAGGTCACGTGCTGGCCGAAAGCCACATCCGGCTGGTATTTTTTGAACAGGCCCTCTTTCAGCATCAACTCGGCCCCGCCTTCCTCGCCATCCGGCGCACCCTCTTCGGCGGGCTGGAAAATAAACAATACATTACCGGCCAACTGGTCGCGGAGATTGGCCAGGACTTCGGCAGCACCCATCAGCATCGCCACATGGGTGTCGTGACCACAGGCGTGCATAACGCCCACCTCCCTGCCCTGATAGGTGCTGCGCACCTTGGACGCGAAGGGAACATCCGTTCTCTCGGTGACCGGCAGGGCATCCATATCCGCGCGCAGCGCCACGGTAGGGCCGGGCCTGCTCCCCTTTAACAGACCGATAACGCCGGTGTGAGCCACCCCGCTCTCGGTTTCCATGCCCAGGGACTGGAGGTGCTGTTCGATGTATTTTGCCGTTTCAAATTCCCGGTTGCCCAACTCCGGGTTCCGGTGCAGATGCCGGCGCCATTCGATCACCCTGGACTCGGTCTGTTGCAACAGCTGTTGGGGATCGCTGCCTGCGGCGATCGCATGGGCGGCCAGTAGCGAAGCGCCGATGGCCAGGGGCAGAAACAGTTTTTTCACGGCATCTTTCCTTTATTCTCGTCAACGTTATCGCCACTTATTCTACCCCCCCTGCGCCCAAAGCCTCTATCCCTATTCACTGGGCCGGTCAATAGGTTGACCGGTTGATGGCCGCCTTTTCACAGCGCTGTGCGCTGATTTATCGTAGAATTTCTCTTTAGGGTACGCTCTTCAAACATCCTGAATGGTTATTATTTAACCATATCTTATCGAGACCCTTGGCCATTGCGGGGGGCTATCCCGATGATGGAGCCCCGTGTTGGCAATTATTCACTCCCATGAACGGACTGGGAACTTCTACAACCTGCTGATGTGCTGGCGCGACATTGTTCCTCGATCCCGGCTGTGAGATATTCGTATCGGGACTCTGGACGCTCCAACACTAAAGACATAACGAGGATATTCACAAGCATGAGCGATATGTATAAAGCCCCCCAAGCAGAGCTGACCAACGGGGAAGAACACGGCGATTTCGGCTCTGTTGAAAAGGGGATTGCCGGGGATTATTCGTTTTCCATCAGCGAGACCGTCAGTGAGGGCTGGCGTCTTTCAAAGGGTAAAAAACGCACAGTCTGGCTGGGCATATTGTTGTATGTGATTGCACTCATTGCCATCACTGTGGTTGCAGGCTTTATCACCGGGGTCTTCACAGCGGAAGGTGATGCCTCCTTCACCCAAGAGCTCATTTACAACCTGATCACGACGATTATCGGGTTTCCCCTCGCCGCCGGAATGACAATGATCGGAATAAAGATTGCCCGAGGGGAAGACACCTCCGGCACAGAGGTACTGGCTTATTTCGATAAGATTGTCCCTCTGGTTATTGTCAATTTCCTGATGGCCATCTTTATTTTTATCGGACTTCTCCTGCTTGTTCTCCCGGGGATCTACCTGATGGTTGCCTATCTATTTGCCATCCCTCTGGTGGTCGATCAAAACCTGGGACCCTGGCAGGCCCTGGAAGCCTCGCGCAAGGCAGTGACAAAGCGCTGGTTTAGTTTCCTCGGCTTTTTGATCTTGCTCCTTTTGATAGGGCTTGCCGGCTTCTTAGCGGTGTTAATAGGTATGATCTGGGCCCTGCCGCTCTTGTTTATCGCGATTGGCGTCGCCTATCGCAAAGTTTTTGGCAGTCCCCACAGGGCATAGACCCTCCGACCTGACAGGAGCGCAGGCTTGCTGGATACCACCTATCACGTCGAAACCCCCGAAGGGATCGATCTGCATGCGCGGGCTGCAGGGCCTGTCCCGCGCATCCTCGCCTATGCGGTGGATGTGTTGTATCGCACCCTGGTACTCATAGCGCTGGGCATTGGTCTGGCCGTTGCCGACACTGCCGGTATCGGCATCTGGCTGGTCTGCTCCTTCCTGCTGGAGTGGTTCTACCCGGTGTTCTTTGAAGTGCTGCGCGGCGGCCAGACACCGGGGAAAAAAGCCTTCGGCCTGATGGTGGTGAATGACAACCTGACCCCCATTTCCTGGGGAGCCTCCCTGGTGCGCAACCTGCTGCGCTTTGCCGACTTCCTGCCCTTCGCCTATGCCACCGGTGTGATCGCCATGACCCTCGGGCGGCACTTCCAGCGCCTCGGCGATCTGGCCGCAGGCACTCTGGTGGTCTACCGGGAGGCCGACAAAGCGCCGGTCGCCCTGCCGGACAGCACCCCACTGCCGCCACCGCGCAACCTGAAACGACAGGACCAGCAGGCCCTGGTCAGTCTGTTTGAGCGCCACGACGACTTGAGTGAAGCGCGCCAACAGGAACTGGCCAATTTACTCGAGCCCATTACCCAAAAGAGAGACAGCGCCGCGCTGGGTTATCTGCGCTCGGTGGCCAGTTGGCTGCTGGGTGGCCGAGAATAACGAGTTATGCGACAGAGAGATTTCGAGAACCGCTATCGCGATAGTTGGGCACAATTGGAGACCTGGTTAAAAGGGGGTGGAAAAAATGCGGATCCAGCCACACTGGACCTACCCGCAGCCTATCGCAACCTGTGCCAGCAGCTGGCAGTGGCCAAGGAGCGGCAATACACCAGCCGCCTGATCGATCACCTCAACCAGCTGGTGATGGCAGCCCACCACCGGGTCTATCGCCAGCAGACCCTGCGTCGCAGGGGCTGGCTGCACTACCTGCTGGCAGGCTTTCCCCAAGCGGTGCGGGCCAATGGCCGCGCTGTGGCACTGGCCAGCGCCCTGTTTTTGTTACCGGCTCTGGTGATGGGCATCGGCACCTACAACAACGATGCACTGATTTACGCCGTGATGTCTCCGGCAGACGTACTCTCACTGGAGTCCATGTATGACCCCGGCAACCGCGTACTGGGCCGCGAGCGCGGCTCGGACACCGACCTGGCCATGTTCGGCTTCTATATCAAGAACAATATCGGCATCGCTTTCCGCACTTTTGCCGGTGGCATACTGTTTGGCCTCGGCTCCATTTTTTTTCTGGTTTTCAATGGCGTCTACCTCGGTGCGGTTTTTGGCCACATAACACGCGTCGGGTTTGTCTCTACGTTTTATCCCTTTGTGATTGGCCACGGCGCTTTTGAGTTGACCGCCATTGTCCTGGCCGGTGCTGCCGGCCTGTTGCTCGGGCGCTCTCTGGTGGACCCGGGGCAGCACCGGCGCTCGATAGCCCTGCGCCTGGCCAGTGTCGAGGCAATGAAAATCATGTATGGCACTTTTCTGATGCTGGTGATTGCCGCCTTCCTCGAGGCCTTCTGGTCTTCCAGCGCCGCCACTCCGATCAGTATCAAACTCGGTGTCGGCGGCCTGCTGTGGCTCGTGGTTTTCGCTTACTTCGCCCTGGCCGGGCGGCGGGAGGCCACAGGTGCACATTGAAAACCTGACCGTGCGCGCGCGCCTGCGCTCGCCCTGGGAGTCCATCGACCTGGGTACGGCCCTGGCACGACAATACTGGTTGCCCCTGTTTTTGGTGTGGCTGCTGCCTGCGGCCTTGCTGCTGGCCTCCCTCGCCTGGCTGCTGCCCGAACATCCCGGTTGGTCACTGTTTGCCGTATGGTGGTTGAAACCGGTGTTTGACCGCCTGCCACTGTTTATGATCAGCCGCGCCCTGTTCGGGGCGCCGGTATCGGCCCTGGCCGCATTAAAGCAGTTTTTCGCACAGAACCGCCGCGACTGGCTGGCCTGGATTACCCTGCGCCGCCTGAACCCCACCCGCTCTTTCGATATGCCGGTCACCGTGTTGGAGCAATCCAGTGGCGCTGTGCGCAGCGCACGTCTCGGCGTACTGCACCGAAAACATGCCAGCGCCGCCACCTGGCTGACCCTGACGGGAATCCACCTGGAGGGGCTGTTCCTGATCGCTGCATTTATCCTGATCTACCTGTTTATTCCCGAGCAGGTGGCCGCCAACATCGACTGGCTGCCAATACTCAGGAACGACACCCTGGGGCTGGAATGGCTCTCCAACGTACTCTACCTGTTTATCATGGCGGCAGTGGCCCCGTTTTATATCGTCTCCGGTTTCTGTTTGTACATCGGCCGGCGCATTGAGTTGGAGGGCTGGGATATCGAACTCCAGTTCCGCGACCTGGCCGAGCGCCACCAGCGCAGGCAGCAACCGCCCCGGCGCGGCGTGGCCGGAGGCTCTGGCACCGTCACGCTACTCCTGCTTTTTGCCCTCTTCTTCAGCCCCCTCGCCCCGGCACCGGAAAGCAGGGCGGATGCGCTGGAAACACCACAACAAGCACAGCAGCACATCGATGAAATTCTCGCGGGTGAAGACTTCCACCAAATAGAGCAGATCAACGGCTGGCGCCTGAAGGGATGGGAAAGCAAAGAGCAGAAAATTCCCGAGTGGCTGATCCAATTCATTGAGTGGTTGTTTAGCCCTTCCCTCGATACCGATGATGCGTCCGATTCCAACTGGGGAGCCGTCATTGCCGGGTTAATCGAGATCCTGTTATGGATTGGGGTGATTGCAGGGCTGATCTACCTGGGCTGGCGCCACCACGACACCATCCTGAAGCATCTGCGCTGGCAGCCCAGATCCAAGCCCAAAGCTGCCGTCCCGGAAACCCTGTTCGGACTTGATATACGCCAGTCGAGCCTGCCCGACGATGTGTGCGCAGAAGTACAACGCCTGTGGCAAGCCGGAGAAAAGCGCGCCAGTCTCGGCCTGCTGTATCGCGCTACCCTGTCCCACCTGATCGAGGACTTCCAGTTTCAATTCGGCGATCACCTGACTGAAAGTGAGTGTGCCCGGTTGGTGCACAGGCGCTCGCGGGAGCCCGCGGAACACCTGCCCCCGGTCACGGTTCCATTGAGCCGGTTTGTACAACAGCTCACTACCGATTGGCAGCAACTGGCCTACGCCCATCGCAATCCGATCGACGCGCGGATACACGCATTGTGCCAGGAATGGCAGGAGGTATTCCGCAATGACCGTTAAACGCCTGCTGATCGGCGGCTCGCTGCTGTTCTGTGCACTGTTGGTATGGGGGTTTTTGACCTTTTTCGAGCGTTATACCGAAGAGCGGGATCGCGGTTGGGGCCCGGAGGCACGACGCAATCGGTTCCTGGCAGCGGAACAATACCTGGCCGCTGTGGGGCTGGAACCCCGCCGGGCGGAGAATCTTTCTGTAGTCAACGGGCTCTCTGCGGACGCCACCCTGTTTATTGCCAGTTCTTCTCTGGTCTACAACCCGCAGCGGGTGGCGGAACTGCTGGACTGGGTACAGAGCGGTGGCCATGCCATTGTGGTGGCGCGCACCGAGGGCTTTGATGTTGAGGAGCAGCGCAGTGAAGCGCGCGACTGGCTGCTGGAAGCACTGAATGTCTCCATTATGCAGGGGCACGAGGAGTACGACTTCGCCCAACCCCTGCAGCAACTGCTCGGTGAAGATGCCGAACTGGGCCCGCAGCAGAGCCCCGGCGAGGCCCTGCGCGAGTACAACCGCAGGATTGGTAAAGACGACTCCACACAGAAAGAGGCGCAAGCTGAAATCGCTCGGGAGAAGCCCCGCAACCCGGAAGTGGAGCCACAGGATCTGGTCAGCCTGACCTCGGACAGTGGTGTGGAGTTCCAGTTGCATTTCAATGCCAGCCACCTGCTTTACCATCCCGGACTCGACGACAATACTGTCGCCGATGCACCGGTATTCTGGGCCAGGGTATGGCGCGACGACGAAGCCGTGCCCTTTATGCAATTTGAACGGGGCAGCGGTGTCATTACCCTGCTGACCGATAGCGAGATCTGGCACTCTCAGCGTATCGGACACTTCGATCATGCCTATTTCCTGCAACTGCTGGCCGGTAACGGCGAGTTTGTCTTCCTGACCCGGCCGCGTTTCGAATCGCTCAGTTACCTGGCGCGCAAATACGCCGCAGAGGGCTTCTTTGCCGGTGCTCTGGCCCTGCTCGGCTGGTTGTTGCTGCGCGCGCGCCGATTCGGTCCCCTGCAACCGGCCCCGGAAGCCAAGCGCCGCTCCCTGCTGGAGCATATCTCCGCCTGTGGCCACTACTACTGGCAACAGGACCACTGCGAACAGCTACTGCGCGGCCAGCGCGCCGAACTGTTGCGCCGACTCAGCGCCACTGACGCCGACCCCGGATCCCGGCACAAGCTGGCTGAGAGGCTGAGTGCCGCAACAGGTCTCAGCGAACACGACATCATCGCCAGCCTGTGGGGAATACCGGCGGCCAGCGAAGAATCCTTTACTGAACACATGCGCACCCTGCAGCGAATCGAGGCAGTCCTATGAGCGATACCATCCTTCAACCAGAACAGCAAACCCACCACAACACGCCGGACTGGCAGGCCGCCTGTGCCCAATTGCAGTTGCTGCGCAACAATATCAACCGCCTGCTGATTGGCCAGGAACAAGTTGTCGACCAGGTTCTGGTAGCCCTGCTGGCCTCGGGCCACGTGCTCCTGGAGGGTGTGCCCGGCCTCGGCAAAACCCTGTTGGTGCGCACCCTGGCCAATTGTTTTGGTGGCAGCTTTCGCCGCATCCAGTTCACCCCGGACCTGATGCCGGCGGATGTTACCGGTCACGCCATGTACAACATGGGCGAGAGCCGTTTCGAGGTACGCCGCGGCCCGGTCTTCACCAACCTGCTGCTGGCAGACGAAATCAACCGCGCCCCGGCCAAAACCCAGGCGGCGCTGCTGGAAGTGATGCAGGAAAAGCAGGTCACTATTGACGGCGAGGCACTCTCAGTACCCAATCCCTTTATGGTGCTCGCCACCCAGAACCCTATTGAACAGGAAGGCACCTACCCGCTGCCGGAGGCGGAACTCGACCGCTTCCTGCTCAAGGTCCTGATCGACTACCCCAGCCTGGAAGCGGAGCGGCAACTGGCTGCCGCCGCCAGCAGCGGCCGCATCGAACAGCACCTGCAGGCAAAACCGGCTGGCGAAATCACCATCGAGCAGCTGCAGCAACTACAGGCGCTGATACCCCAGGTCGCCCTGGACCAGCAGGTGCTGGACTACGCCGTGCGGTTGGTTCGAGCCACCCGCGAGGCCACCCAACTGCGCAGCCCGGCGGGCCCGCGCGCCAGTATCGGCCTGCTGCAGGCGGCCCGTGCCAGCGCCCTGTTGCAGGACCGGGCCTTCGTTCTGCCCGACGATATCAAAGCCATGGCGATTCCGGTAATGCGCCACCGCGTGAGCCTGTCCCCGGATATGGAGATCGACGGAGAAACCGCAGACAGCGCCCTGACACAGATTCTCGACAGTGTTGAGGCACCGCGACTGTGACCCAAAGCGCTGCCGCCACAGAGATGCAAGCCACTCCGATCCAGAACGGCCGCCCAGGACCCAGCCAACGCCTGGTAAAACTGCTCGGTTACTGGTGCCTGGCAGCCCTGGCAATCAGCAGCGCGCGCATCTGGTTGCCCGCAGCCACAGGGCTGCTCGAGGCAGCCTGGTGGACAGGCGGGATTCTGCTGATCGGCGCGGCCCTGCTGGATTTCCTGACCGGTCGCCGTATTACCGACCTTGCGGGCGAACGCCGCTTGCCGGGCAATCTGGCGCTTGGCGTGCGCAACTGTACCCGCTTAACTCTGCGCAACAGTGGTCCGCGCTTGCTGCAGCTCTCCGTCTGCGACAGTGTGCCGCAGCAACTGGCAAGCACCTGGCTACCATGCCGGGCACAGTTGCAGCCGGGGCAGGAAGTCTCTATTGAATACACCCTGGTGCCGCACCGCCGCGGCAGTGCCAATTTCGGTCGAATAGAGATCCTCGCCGACTCCCCCTGGGGCCTGTGGCAAACCCGCGCCTGGCTGGGACAGGAGCAATCGGTAAAGGTCTACCCCAATTTCCTCGGCATCTCCTCACTGCAGGCGCTCTCCACCGAACAGACCCTGCGCAGGCTGGGCCTGCACCAGCAACAGCGTCGCGGAGAAGGCATGGACTTTCGCCAGCTGCGCGAGTACCGCCGGGGTGACAGTCAGCGTCAGGTAGATTGGCGTGCCAGTTCGCGCTTGCGCAAATTAATCAGCCGTGAATACCAGGACGAACGCGACCAGGAAATTCTCTATATGCTCGATTGCGGTCGACGCATGCGCGCCAAGGACGGAAAGCTGAGCCATTTCGACCACGCCCTCAACGGCCTGTTACTGTCCGCCTATGTAGCGATTAAACAGGGGGATGCTGTGGGTCTGCAGGCCTTTGCCGCCGGACATGACAGTTCCGGCGGACAGCTGCCGCCAGTGAAAGGGGAAAGTGCCATCAACCTGCTGTTGAATAATGTCTACGATTTGCATTCCGGAACCGGCAGCGCGGACTACAGCGGCGCAGCCCAGCAACTGCTGAGCCAGCACAAGCGCCGCAGCCTGGTGATCCTGATTACCAACCTGCGCGACGAGGACAGCGAGGAACTGCTCGCAGCAGTGGGCCTGCTCACCCGCAGCCACCTGGTGATGGTGGCGAGCCTGCGGGAAACAGCCGTGGACCACTTGGTACAGCAGCGGATCGGGGATTTTGCCGGTGCGGTGGATTACGCCGCGGCAAGGGATTTTTTGCACAGGCGCACGCGATTGCTGCAGCAACTGCAGGCACATAACGTGCTGGTGGTGGACTCGCGCCCGGAAAGCCTGCACCAGGCCCTGATTGAAGCCTACTGGTGCTTGAAACGCAGCGGTAGACTCTAACCGGTCCACTCTCGTCGGAAGAGGACACAATTTTGATGCAATTTGTACCATCTCGGAGATAATAGAGGTGATATAAAGGAAGTGTTCCACAGTACAGGGAGAGTTGCCCGATCATGTCCCAACTTGCTATTGACCGGCTGCATGCCGCTGAGGTGCAATCCGCTCCATTCCCGCACTTTTATCTGGAGCAGTCCCTGCCCCCGGATGAGGCCACCACCCTGATTCGAAGTTTTCCTTCACTGCACAAGGGCGGCAGCTTCAATATTGAGGATGTCAAGACCAGCGAACCGCTGCGCCGCTTTGTGGAGCAGTTCGACAGCGCGGAGGTACGACAAATTCTCGGGGAGAAGTTTCAACTGGACCTCACCGACAAACCGATGATGGCCACCCTGCGCGGTTATTCCCGGGCCAAGGATGGGCGTATCCACACCGATTCCAAAAGCAAACTGATCACCGTGCTGGTCTACCTGAATGAAACCTGGCCGGCACCCACCGGGCGGCTGCGTATCCTGCGCAGTGGTGACGACATGGAAGACTATGCCAATGAATTACTGCCCGGCCCCGGTGCACTGGTCGCTTTTAAGGTGACCAATAATTGCTGGCACGGCTACCGCAGCTTCAAAGGCAAACGGCAATCGATCCAGATCAATTTTCTCACCGGCGACCGGGCGAAAAGCAAGCACCAGTTTTTTCACGGTATCAGTGCCCGCATAAAATCGCTTTTCCGGTAAGTTTTTCGACTACACTTTCTCCGCAGTGCACAGTGCGATACACCCGGAAACCTGACAGGCGCAAGGCGGTGCACAAGACATCACTGCCTGTACGGGCAAGAAGGCAACCCCGCAGTGAGAGTGGCACTGTTTCCTCGCCAGCCACTACTCTGGGGCCATTCAGGGTTGGCGGATAACAATGGACACCCGACAAGCAGCTGCGTAAGTTATGCGTCCCAGGCACACCATTCAAAGCTGTTCACACCTTCCCCGGTGGCAGGCACTGCTGCTTTTAGGGGTCTTTCTCAGCGTTCGCGGTCTGGTTCCCACGGGATTTATGCCTGCGTCCCTTGCCGCGGGGACACCCTACGGTCTCTGCCACGGCGACAGCCGCAGTGCCCTGCTGCTCACTGTGTTAACCGGCCCTGCTGGCGAACACCATCACAGCGGACATGATCACGATACACTGACCGCCCACTCCTTTGCCGACACTCACTGTGCCTACTCTGCCGTTGCCGGTGTTGCCAGCACCCCGGCCACGGTATCGGATATCCTATCCGGTGGGGTCTCAAGCCCACCTACAATTCCCAGGGTCAGGATTGTGCTGCCCGGCCTGTTCGAGCGCCCCCTTATCCGCGCCCCACCCCAGGGAGCCTTTCCCTTTACACAACTCGCTGCACTTCTACTGTTGTAGTGATTCCCCGAGCCGCAAAGCGCGCTAACGCTGCCCAACCGGGCAGCAGGTACTTTGTACCCATGCGCCAGCGCCTCCCAGGTACAAGTCCCCCGGCTGGCTCATGCGCTCAATCGGGAATCTCTGCACGCCATTGATTGACTGGCGACGCGCCTACGACTGCGCCTGAAAACGCCACCTAAAAATGGATAAGTCAACATGCCAAGATCGACTAAAGACACCACAAAAGAAGAAATTGCCAACACATTGAAGGGTAAAGCCCGCCTGCGGATTCCCCTAAGCCTCATTATGCTTGCCGGCTGGGCCTGCCCCGCCAGCCTCCTCGCCAACGCGGATGAAATGGAGGAGATGGTTGTCACGGGTGTAAGGACCGAACTGCCCCTCAACCTGGTCACCGATCCCAAACTGCCGCGCCAGCCGCTGCCCGCCAATGACGGTGCTGACTATTTGAAAACCATCCCCGGGTTTTCGGTGGTGCGCAAAGGCGGCACCAGCGGCGATCCGCTGTTGCGCGGTATGGGCGGCTCGCGCCTGGGGCTGTTGCTGGACGGCGAGTCCATCGTGGGCAGCGGCTCCGGCCGTATGGACCCGCCCACCGCCTATTTATTTCCCGAGAGCCTGGATGAGATCGAAGTGATCAAGGGCCCTCAGACAGTGCTGTACGGACCGGGCAATTCCACGGGTGTGGTGTTGTTCAAGCAGCTGCGGGAACGCCCCACCGAGAGTACATGGGATATGCATGCGAGCCTGCTTGGCGGCAGCGCCGAGCGCACAGACGGTCTGTTCGATATCGCTTACAAATCACCGGTATTTTCCCTGCGCAGCTCGGCGGCCAGCGCCACTGCAAACGACTATAAGGATGGCGACGGCAATCACATCCACTCCCAATACACACGCTGGAACGGTAAGGCCAGCCTGGCCTGGACACCGGATAGTAATACCCACCTGGAGCTGGGCAGCACTTTTAGCGATGGCGAAGCCGCTTTTGCCGATCGCGGTCTCGACGGTACGAAATTTGCCCGGGAGAGTTACAGGGCAAGCTATTTCCGCAGGAGTCTCGGCGATTTGCTCAATACCATCGAGTTGCAGGGCTACTTCACTTACATCGACCACGTGATGGACAACAACAGTCTGCGCGCACTCTCCGCGATGCCCGGTAGACCAATCGCCATGAACTTGGACAGTGAAACCTATGGCGCAAAGCTGAGCCTGCTGTTCACACCCCTGGACACTGTGGAACTGACGACCGGCCTGGACACCCGCAACAGCCGCCACAGCAGTCGCATGAGCATGAATCAGAATCAGGTGGACTACCGCCGGTTGCCCAGGAAAGAGGATGCGGAGTTTTCACAGGTGGGGATTTTTTCTGAAGCCCGATGGCAGTGGTCCTCTGACCAACGCTGGATCGCCGGCGCCAGGCTGGACGACTGGAAAGTACGCGACCTGCGCAAGGCGATTTCGCTGGCTGGAATGTCTTCGGTGGATAATCCCACCGCCGGTGTCACTCGCAAGGAACTGCTGCACAGTGGCTTTTTGCGCTACGAACACTCATGGCAAAACGCTCCCGCATCATCGACCACCGTGTTTGCGGGACTGGGCTACAGCGAGCGCTCGCCGGATTACTGGGAAATCTTCGTACGGGAAGCCGAGGACTCCTTCAGTGCCCTGGATATCAATGCAGAAAAAACCACCCAGTTGGATGTCGGCGTTATCTATGACGGCGAAAACGCCTCCGCCAGCCTCTCCATTTTTGCCAACGATATCCGCGACTACCTGATAGTCCAGACCGGTTACCGGAAACCAGCAATCCCCTCTGATAGCCACTCCATGTCATCCATGGGCGAATCAGTGCCCATGGGGGCCCCCATGGACACCACCCGCACCACCATGGTGGTGCGCAATATCCAGGCGCGTTCCTGGGGGCTGGAACTGGATGCCAGCTATCAACTGGCAGACAGCTGGCGCACCATCTTCACTCTCACATCGGTACGCGGAGCCAACGACAGCGACAACACCACCCTGGCACAACTGCCTCCCCTGGAAGCGCGTCTGGGTCTTTATTACGAGATCCCCCAATGGTCGGCAGGTTTGCTGTGGCGGGCCATCGCCAGCCAGGATCGCGTGGATATCGGCAAAGGCACTATTATCGGTCAGGATTTTGGCCCAACCGACTCTGCCGATGTCGTGTCGATCAATGCCGGGTGGCGCCCCAACACCAACCTGCTGCTTACCGCCGGCATCGACAACCTGCTGAATAAAAGCTACGCAGAACATGTCAGCCGCGCCGGCGCGGGGATTGCGAATTTCCCACAGTTAACCCGTGTCAATGAACCCGGCCGCACCCTGTGGCTCAAAGGTATTTACCGCCTTTAGGCTACCCGCACGCCCGCCAGTGCAACCACTGGCGGGCACCTATGCCGACACACCTAAAACCGGTAGGAGAAGTTGACGGTGAGTGTACGCAGGTGGCCCAAATCCACCCGGTGAACGGAGCCGATATTGTTATAATTGTATTCAATAGAGGTATCAAAATCCCGCGTCCACATAAAGCGGTAACCGATTCCCAAATTCCAGAAACTGTCACTGCCGCTGGGGTTGAGCAGATGGATATAGCGGCCATCGTAATACCAGTTTTCCACAGGGTAGTGCCAGTCCTTCTTCCTGTGGTACCAGTAGCCGTGCTTGCGGACATCGTTGAGGTCGATATCGGCATAGTTCCAGCCGACCATCCAGTAAAGGCACTGTACATAGCAATTCAGGGTAAAATCCACCTTGAAGTTCAACCCTACCTGGTTGACCCTTATGTGGCTGTCGTCAAAGCGCGAACCGCGCAACTCCACCTGCCAGACACCCACTGCCGGGGTAATGCCCACGCTGGCATAAGCGAAAAAATCCCGGTTGTTATTGATCCGTAGTTCCCCATTGCCCAGACCGAGGGTCGCGATAACCCGGTACTCACCGGTGCGTATACCCTCGAAGGGATTATTCCACTCCAGGGCATTCACCGTGGCGGGCAGCAACAGGGCCAGGGCACCCAAAGTTCTCTTCATCACAGTCGCCCTTGCACAGATCCCATCCATTGCCCGCCGGCCCACAAACCCTAGGCACTCGCCACATCGATAATGGCCCAGATACCACCGGCAAATGCCGGGTTTTCCCGCAGGGTATCCACCGCCTGTGGCCTGGGCATTGGCTGCCCGGCCAGGCGCAGGTCCTCTAGGCGCTGAAACATGGTTTCCGCCATTTTTTGCAAGGTGTCATCCAGAGTTTCAGCATGGCAATGACAATGCGGCAGGTCCGGTGCTATGGCACCAAAGCCGGCATGTTCAATATTGTGGAGCACGACCGGATAGCGCATTGGAAAATACCCTTGTATATTCACTTTCCAAAGGGTAGACGGGTTTCAATTGCGGGGACACAATCTGGTAAGAAAATCCACAGGTTCGCCGCAGGGATACATTCCCCCGGGTGCTTACAGGCATCCGCTCACTTTCACCGCTCCATCGACTGCACAGATCCCCGGTAGAAAATGTTTCCGTGCACGGGTACTGCAAATACCTTTAAAAAACCTCCGGCGATGATAATTCACGGTCAACACAGGCTCTGGAAAGGCAATGGCCACACTGTTGGGCAGCTGGGTTTCCCGACGTTTTCCAATGACAGCTGGCGGTAATCACCACCGTGTGCTCCCGGCAACAGACGGTATGACAATCCCCCTCGCCTGCGTCCGTTGCATGATCGCACTCCCGCGTTTTGGATCGCCGATGCACACCGGCAGGCACCATCCCCGTGCAGCGATCGGGGGGAACAGAGGATTCACGGATTTGGGTATCGCCATAGCGTGCAGCGCAGTCAGACCGCGGTTGGGACTTTTACCGGCACAACGGGGGGTTCGCGGTGGACACCCCCGCCGCCAACGGGCGGGGCTGGGCAACCCTAGTGCACCGGGGGGTCGGTCACGAGCAAATCCCGCCAGTCGAAAGACTTATCGCCGATCACAAAGAAAAACGGGTTGAGCAGTGAGTCCTTGCGATTGTAACGCAGCAGTCGGAACTGGTCGTCGACTACAACACCACCGGCGGCCTCGACCACTGCCTGGGCTGCGGCGGTATCCCACTCGCAAGTGGGCGCCAGTCGCGGGTAGAGGTCCGCGGCACCTTCTGCCACCAGGCACAATTTCAGGGAGCTGCCCATATTTTTACATTCGACAGTGCCCAGCCTGGACTCGATACGCTCCACCAGTTGATCTACCACGCCAGCGCCATGGCTGCGGCTGGCCACCAGTGCCACGGGCTCACCGGACTCCAGGCGAGGCCCAAGTGAGCGCACATGGATTGCCACATCACCGGACGCCGTGCGCTTAAAAGCGCCAATGTCACTGCAACCGGCATAGGTGATCCCCAGAACCGGCACATGTACCACACCCATCACCGGCTTGCCATTTTCAACAAGTGCCACATTCACGGTAAATTCTCCGGTGCGGCGAATAAACTCCTTGGTACCGTCGAGAGGGTCGACAATCCAATAGCGTTGCCACTGGCTGCGCTCTGCAAAAGGGGGGATGGCCTGCTCCTCCGACAGTACCGGCACGCCTTCGAGGATCTGTGCCAGGGCCGGGGCCAGGACCTTATGTGCGGCCAGGTCTGCCGCTGTTACCGGTGAATCATCCGGCTTGGTGTCCACTTGCAGCTCGGCACTGCTGTGATAGATATCCAGGATTGCCGCACCAGCATCGGTGCAGATAGCAATCACCTGTTCCAATATCGCCTTGTCCATGCAAGCTCCTTACTCTGACTGCGCGCTATTATAGGCCTCAGGCGGAGAAAAGATCTTTAACGGACAGGTAGCGCTCGCCGCTATCGTAACTGAACACCAATACGCGACTGCCGGGAGCAAACTCCCCTTCGCGCCGTTTCAACGCGGCCAGGCTGGCGCCGGAGGAGATACCCACAAAAATGCCCTCCTTTACAGCACACTGGCGTGTCAGTTCGAAGCTGTCCTCCTCACTCACCAGAATGGTGCCGTCGAGAACTTCGGTGTTGAGTACCTCCGGAATAAAGCCGGCACCAATTCCCTGCAAACGATGCAACCCCTTCTCACCCCCACTGATCACCGGGGATTTTTCCGGCTCCACCGCATACACCTGCAATTTGGGAAAGGCCATCTTCAGCACTTCGCCGCAACCGGTGATATGCCCGCCGGTACCGACCCCAGTGATCAGATAGTCGAGCCCGTCGGGAAAATCCGTCAGAATTTCCCTGGCGGTGGTTTCCCGGTGTACCTGGGCATTGGCGCGGTTACTAAACTGCTGGGGCATCCAGCTATTATCATGCTGCGCTCTGAGCGCTTCGGCCTGCTCAATAGCGCCACCCATGCCCCGTTCCCTGGGTGTAAGCACCAGCTCCGCACCCATCGCCTTCATCACCTGGCGGCGCTCCAGGGACATGGACTCCGGCATGGTGAGAATCAGGCGGTAGCCCTTTACCGCTGCCACCATCGCCAGGCCGATCCCGGTGTTGCCGGAGGTCGGCTCAATAATAATGCCACCGGGGCGCAGGGCACCGCGACGCTCCGCATCCTCGATCATGGCGAGGGCAATACGATCCTTGATACTGCTGCCCGGGTTAAAACGCTCCACTTTCATCCACACCTCGATATCGGGGCGGAACAGATGGTTGATTCTTACATGCGGGGTATTGCCAATGGTTTCGAGAATATTCGCTGCTTTCATCGATAAAGCTCTCCATCAATTGGGTGTCCGCAGGCGAGCGGCCTGCCTGGACAAGGGTTTTCTGTTGGGGAATAGTAACCCAAGAGGATAATTGGCCGGGGCGCGCGGGCCAGAATCCAAACCTGGCGGTAAAGCGGACCAGCGCCCCGGACAACAGTACAAATGCGAGATAACAATCACAACCAGGGTATCACCATGCCATCCAAAGTTCTCCCCAACACCCCTGCGGCACAACCGCAGCACTTTTTGCCCGCCGCGTTTATCGGCACTGCTGCGCTTTTTATATTGCTGGAGGGCCTCGGTATCCAAGGACTGTGGATGGCCTCCCTCAAAGCTTTGCCTATCGCCATCCTGGGGGCCATCGCCCTGCGCCAGCTGCGGGGACCTACCCGCGCCCTGACCCTGGCGGCACTGGCGTTCTCGGCACTCGGTGATGTCCTGCTGGAGATGGATTTTCCCAATCAGTTTATTGCTGGACTCGGTGCCTTTTTGCTGGCTCAGCTGATTTATGCCGGCAACTTCCTGCGCAGCGCCGACTTTCGCAACCGGCGCAGTCTGTTGCGTGCCGTCCCTGTACTGGTCGCCGCATTCCTGCTGGCACGCCTGATCCTTCCCGCAAGTGCGGATCTGGCGCCGGCAGTGCTGTTGTACCTGCTGGCCATCGTGGTTATGGCGCTGGGGGCCGCTGCCCACCGTGGGGATTCCGCCCTGCTTTTTGGCGGAGCCGTCACCTTTATGGTGTCCGATACCCTGATTGCACTGAACAGGTTTATTGCCCCCATACCCCTTGCCGATACAGCGATTATGCTCACCTATTACAGTGCACAATTTTTCATCCTGTACGGCATCCGCCGCACCCAGGCATAATGTAACCCTTGGCAGACAGGGACAGCGAAGGACAACGACACCTTGGCTTCCCATAGCTACCGCTGATAGTAGATAGGCCTCATGCTCGACTGGCGAAGTATCGATACCGTATTGCTGGACATGGACGGCACCCTGCTGGATTTGCACTACGACAACCACTTCTGGTTCGACCACCTGCCCAAGCGCTATGCGCAGGTGCACGGTCTGGATTTACAGCGCGCGAGATACCAACTGCAGCGGGAAATCGACGCGCGCCGCGGCACCCTGGAGTGGTACTGCCTGGATTTCTGGGCCAAGACCCTGGAGCTGGACATCCTGGCAATTCTGCGCGAGATTGAAGAGCGCATTGCCCTGCGCCCCCATACAGAAGCCTTTCTGCACTGCCTGCAGCAGTTGCACAAGCCCACCTTTCTGGTCACCAACGCCCACCGCCAGGGCCTCAGCCACAAGCTGGAAATTACCGGCATTGGCAGCTGGTTTGACGGCATCATCTCCTCCCACGACTACGGGTACGCCAAAGAGAGCAGCCGCTTCTGGCATACACTGCACAGAGCCCTGGACTTCGATCCACTGCGTACCCTGCTTGTGGATGATAACCAGAGTGTGCTGGCTGCCGCACAGGCCTACGGTATCGCTCACTTGTTGTGTATCCGCCAGCCCGACAGCCGCAGACCCAGTCGGGAAATTACCGATTTTGAAGCCATTCACCACTTTGACGAGATTATGGCGGTGAGGCACAGCGCACAGCCCCGACAGCCAAAGTGCACGAAATACTGAACCTTCAAGCATACACTGCGATGGAAAAACTCCGCATCGACAAGTGGCTCTGGGCCGCGCGTTTTTTCAAGACACGCACTCTTGCCAAACAGGCCATTGAAGGCGGCAAGATCCACATCGGTGGCCAGCGGGTCAAGGCCAGCAGGGAAATTACCGTCGGCACCAACCTGAGTATTCGTCAGGGTTGGGACCTGGTGGAAGTCGCCGTGACCGCCCTCTGCGACCGGCGTCGCGACGCTGAATTCGCCCGCACGCTGTACCGGGAAACCGAACACAGCATCGCTCGACGCGGGCGGGAGCGCGCTGAACGCCAGGCCGCCAACGCGGGTGTCCAGCGCCAGCGCCCCAATAAAAAACAGCGCCGCCAAATCCACCGTTTCCTGCGGGAGCAGGAATAGGTGCGGACCAACAAATTGGTGAAAATTCCGCCACCGCCCCCGATTGTTGCTACACTGGCCCCACTTAACCTGTTAGAAAACAGCCATGATGAAACAACTGATCGCCATCTCTCTGCTGATTCTGTCCGGCATGCAGCCTGCGGCAGCCGACAGCCGCGAACACGAGCAGCTCAAACGCTCAATCATCAAAATCTACACCACGGCCGCTGCGCCGGATTACTTCAACCCCTGGGCCCTGCTCAACCCCAAGCAACTGTCCGGGTCCGGTGCGGTGATCCGCAACCAGCAGATCCTCACCAATGCCCACGTCGTAGCCAATGGCAGTTTTATACAGGTGCAGCGCCACGGTGACGCGAAGAAATACCGCGCTCGCGTGAAATTCGTCTCCCACGATGCAGATCTGGCCCTGCTCACCGTAGACGATGAGCATTTCTTTGCGGATACCCGCCCGCTGGCGCTGGGCAAATTGCCCGACCTGCAAGAAGAAGTCACAGTCTATGGCTATCCCATCGGCGGCAAATCCCTGTCCATCACTCGCGGCGTCCTGTCACGGGTAGAGCACCAGTACTACGCCCACGCAGAGAGTTACCTGATGGCCGGGCAAATAGACGCCGCGATCAATCCCGGTAACAGTGGCGGCCCGGTGATTTCCAACGGGCACATCGTCGGTGTGGCCATGCAAACCAACCAGAGTGCGGAAAACCTCGGCTACTTTGTACCGCCCAGTGTGATCACCCATGTCCTCGAAGACGCCGAAGATGGCATACACCAGGGTTTTCCCGAACTGGGTGCGGTGACACAGAGCCTGGAAAGCCCATCCATGAAAAAGGCCGCCGGTCTCAGTGAGGCCCAGGATGGCGCCATGATTGTGAAGGTATTCAGCGACTCCCCCGCGGCCAGGGTTTTCCGGCCCGGCGATGTATTGCTGGAAGTGGACGGCTTCAAGGTAGCCGCGGACCGCACCGTAGAGTGGCGTGAAAACCAACGCACTAACTACCATTATGCCGTGGACCGACACCATGTGGGTGATCACCTGCCGGTGCGTTTCTCCCGTAACGGCGAGGAGAAAACCGCCCGGGTTACCCTGGCCGCAGCGCCGCCCTCACGGGCACTGGTGTTGGGGGAACAGTTTGACCAGCAGCCGCGCTACTACATTTACGGCGGCGTGGTATTTGTGCCCCTCAACATGAACCTGATCAAGCGCTGGGGCAACAACTGGCATTCCAAGGCTCCTATTGACTACCTGTATGCGCGCAATCAGTGGAGTGAGGAGGGCCGCCGCGAATTGGTCGTGGCCCTGAAAGTGCTGCCGGCCAACGTCAACCTCGGCTATCACGACTGGAAAAACTGGATTATTGATTCGGTGAATGGCCACAGTGTCGAGGACTTCGATGGATTTGCCCAACTGATGGAGACCAACAAAGCCGATTTTATCGAGCTGCGCGACCGCTCAGGCTACCGAATGGTGCTGGATGCCGCTGAAGCCCGGGAACAGGAATCCCTGATTCTGCAGACCTACCAAATTCCCCAGCGCCACTCGCGGGGGTTATTCAGCCAGTTGGCCAACAAGGTAGAATAAGGCTCCAAGACTGTGAATCCGCAAGGCACCATGAACACTGCGCAATGGGGCATGGCCTGCGCCAGCCTGCTGCTGGCCATGGGTGCCGCGGCCGGTGAACTGTATCGCTGGGTCGACGAGGATGGCCGTGTGTATTTTAGCGACCGGCCACCAGTGGAGACACAGGCTCAGGATATCTCCGACAAACTCGAGCCCATCAACTCCATCGACGGCAACAGGACTCAGAGATCTGCCGAGGGCCGCCGGCCCCATGATATTGAGCGCGAGTACGCACAGCACAGACAACAGCAACAGCAACAGCAACAGCAAGCGCGGCAGCGTGCACTCAAGCGTATCTGCCAGCAGGCGCGCCAGCGCCTGAATGCCCTCAACGGGCGCGTGGCCTTTATCGATGAAAACGGTCGGGAAGTGCGCTACAGCGAGCGCGAACGCCAGCAAATGGCAAAGAAACTCAGCCATGAGATCGCACAACGCTGCGACTAGAAGCCAAAGGGTATACCCTGCGCGCCCATCCGGCGTCTACCATTCAAGCAGGCCCGCCGCTAAAATCCCCCGGTTTTATACCGAGGCACTCGACCTATGTCCGACCAACTGGAGCGTTTTATCCTCTCCCAACACGATATTCGCGGGCAGGTGGTGACCCTTTCTGAGGCCTACCGGGCGGTACTGGAAAACAACCCCCTGCCGGCGCCGGTGGCACGCCTGTTGGGGGAATTTCTCGCAGCCGCCTGCCTGCTCTCCACCACCCTGAAATTTGACGGCTTGCTGAGCCTGCAGGCCCGCGGCAAGGGGCGAGTTTCACTGATCATGGCGGAATGCACCCATCACAGCGATCTGCGCGGCATAGCGCGCATCACTGAGGGTGCACCGATTGCAGGTCAGGCCGGCCTGCGGGAACTGATCGGTGCCCACAGTGCCCTGACCATAACTCTGGAACCCAAGCGCGGTGAGCGCTACCAGGGCGTGGTGCCCATGGAACAGGGGGATCTGGCCGGATGCCTGCAAGACTACTTCACCCAGTCGGAGCAACTGGACACGCGCTTCTGGCTGGAATGCGACGGAAACCAAGCGGGTGGTATTATGCTACAGGTACTGCCGGGTAATAATGCCGCCTCCGCCGAGGAGAACCGTGACGCTTGGGAAACCGCCCGGCATCTGGCCGACTCCGTGACTGCCCGTGAACTATACACGCTCCCACACCGCGAACTGATTCACCGCCTGTTCCACCAATTAAAGCCCGCAAGCCTGGGCACGGACACAATTCGCTTCAAATGCAGCTGCTCGCGGGAACGCAGCGCCAGGGCACTGGTATCTCTGGGCGCCGGGGATCTGTACAAGCTGTTGGATGAGCAGAACGGAGAAATCGTTACAAATTGTCAGTTTTGCAATGCCCGCTACCATTTTGACCGAGACCAGATCGAAGTGCTGCTCAATGCACCACCCCATACCCTGCACTGAGCGGGCCGGCCTTTACAGGGAGGCCACCCACAATGGGGTGGCATGCGCTGCAAGCATGCCATCAAAATTCAAAAACCAAATAATGGGCAAGAAGTTCATAAATAACAAGAATAGAAAGTGCTCATTTTAAGACAACTGCACCGCGAATCCGCAGAAAATACTGGCATTTGCTACCCGCCTATTTTGAATTTTGCCATAATGCGCCCCCCAAATTTTGCCTGGCTGTCCAAAATTCCTGGCGGCCCTTGTTTTTTAGTCTCCAACTTTCATGGGTAATCGACGCATGGCACAGATCGACGACACCGCGCTGGTTTTCAAGAACCTTTCGCCAGCACAACTGGTAGAGCAGGCTCTGACACGCGGCGAGGGCAAGCTATCCGACACAGGCGCACTGGTCACTGAAACCGGCACCCGCACCGGCCGCTCACCGGCGGACCGCTTTGTGGTGGAAGAGCCCTCCACTGCCGAGAGCATTGCCTGGGGCAATATCAACCGTCCGTTCCCTCAGGACAAATTCGACGCCCTCTGGGATCGCGTAGAGGCATTTGTTGCCGGCGGCAGCAGCTTTGTACAGCAGTTGCATGTGGGCCAGGACGAAGACCACTATCTGCCGGTTGTGGTCACCACCCAGACCGCCTGGCACAACCTGTTCGGCCGCAATATGTTTATCCGTACGCAGAAGTACAACCCCAAAGGCAAGGAAGAGTGGCTCATTCTGCACGCCCCCCATTTTTCCTGCGACCCCGAGCGCGACGGTACCAACTCAGAGGGCTGCGTGATCATCAACTTCGGTCAGCGCAAAGTGCTGCTGGCGGGCATGCGTTACGCCGGTGAAATGAAGAAAGCCATGTTTTCCGTACAGAATTTCCTGTTGCCGGAAAAAGATGTGATGCCCATGCACTGCGCCGCCAATGTGGGCAAAAACGGTGATACCTGCCTGTTCTTCGGTCTGTCCGGTACCGGCAAAACCACACTCTCCGCCGATCCGGCGCGCTACCTGATCGGCGACGATGAACACGGCTGGGCCAAGGGCGCCGTTTTCAATATGGAGGGAGGCTGCTACGCCAAGACAATCGACCTGAGCCGCAAAAACGAGCCGGTCATCTGGAATGCCATCCGCTTCGGCGCCATTGTTGAGAATGTGGTCACCAACACGGCCGGCACCGCTGATTACAGCGATACCAGCCTTACTGAAAACGGCCGCTGTTCCTATCCGTTGGAGCATGTGGAAATGCGCCAGCTGGAAAACCGCGCCGGCGAGCCAGAGAATGTGATCTTCCTGACCTGCGATGTATCCGGCGTGCTGCCCCCTGTCGCTATCCTGTCCAAAGAGGCAGCTGCCTACCATTTCCTGTCCGGTTACACCGCTCGCGTCGGCTCTACCGAACTCGGTGCGGAAGCCGGGATCCACCCGACATTCTCCACCTGCTTTGGGGCCCCCTTTATGCCGCGCCCGCCGCGGGAATATGCCGATCTGCTGATGAAGCGTATCGAGGATTCCGGCGCTAGAGTATACTTGGTGAATACCGGTTGGACCGGCGGTTCCGGTGACAATGGTAAACGCTTCCCAATCCCCGTAACCCGTGCCGTCGTGGCCGCTATCCAGAGCGGTGCACTGGAAGACGTCGCCACCGAGCACCTGGATATCCTGAATCTGGATATTCCGCTGGAAGTGCCCGGTGTGGATAACGCCTACCTGAACCCACGCAAAGCCTGGGACGACTGGGCGGCGTACGACGACCAGGCGGGTAAACTGGCTCGGCTGTTCGCCGAAAACATCGAGAAATTCAGCGTCAGTGAGGAAGTCAAAAACGCCGGCCCCAAAGCCTGATCCCTCACCCTTGGAAGTGTCCCTCCGGACCCCTCCAAACCACTGAGTGCGCAACACAGCCCCTGACTGCAAGGTCCGGGGCTTTTTTTTGCCTGCCCCAATACCCCGGTTTGTTGAATTTTACGGCTATAGTGAGTAAAGAGGCGCCGAAGAGACGGGCGCCATTACCACTGACTCTGCCCCCTGGCACCGGAGCAGACACCAACTCCATGTCTACTGACAATGCTGTAACCCGTGTAAGGGCAACCTATCCATACCAGTCTCCGGGAAGACGGGTACACCCCGCAGTAGTGGGCTGTCTGAGTCTGGTGTTGGCCGCGGTTCTACTGGCCCTGTGGCTGTTCTTATATTTGAAATCCCAGGAAAAACCCTATGAACAGCTGAAAGGGCACCGTATCGCCACCTTGAAAAGCTTCAACAGCTTTCTGCAGAGCGGCAATAACCGGGAGCGGGTGAATGCCCTGGAGCATTTCCTCGCAACCCATGGCGTTGACGATATTACCCCGATACACAATCTGTTGCGCCAGGGCAGTGGCTGGCTCGAACTCAGGGAGCCGCCCTACGCCATACCCCCGCGGGAACAATGGCACAATATAGTGGGTACCCTGGCGCTGCTGCGAGACAAAGTGCAGCCTCTGATCGGCCCGGTGCACGTGATCTCTGCCTTTCGCACCGATGACTACAACCGCAAACTGGAACACAGCGACAAAGCCCGACACCGGAACTTTTGCGGCCTCGACCTGATACCGAAATCCCATTTCGGCCACCGTGAACTGATGGAAGAGTTACGTACCCTGCACGCGCAGCTCGGGCCGGAAAGCCTTTTCGGTCTGGGCCTCGGTGACGGCATACGTTTTCATATCGACACCTGTGGCTACCGTATCTGGTAACTGGTGAGCGCCCTCCATGATTTTTCAGGAAAATAAGGACCGCAATCCGATTAAACGTCAGAGCCGGCGGCGCCGGATCATTCTCACCGGCGCCATTCTGATTGTCGCCACTATTATCCTGTTGTTTGCCACTTTTGACAGAATGCGCGAACTGGGAGATCGGGTGATCAACCCCATAGACTTACTGCCGCTACTTGAAATCCCGAATGTGTACGATATTCAGGGCTATCCAGCAGCCTCGGAAAGAGCCTTCACCCGTTTCCTCAAGCAGGGCAACAACCGGCATCTGTTTTCCAGGCTGAAAGTTTTTCTGCAGGCAAATCAGGTACACAAGGTCGTATCGCCATTTGAGCTGTTGCGCCAGGGCAGTGACTGGCGGGATTTGAACGAACCCCCCTTCGCCATCCCTCCGGAGGAATACTGGAAAACCGTAGTGGATACCCTGAAAGTCATCCGGCAGGAAATAGTACCGCGTATCGGTCCGGTGACTGTCCTGTCCGGATGGCGCACCGCCAGCTACAACCGCAAGGCGGGCGGTTCAAAGGGCAGCAAGCACCTGCTCTTCTGCGGTCTGGATGTAGTCCCAAAGAAAAATTTCTCGCGAGAGCAACTGGTGCCGGTACTCAGGGATATCCACCGCCGCAATGGCCGACCGTGGAAGATGGGCCTTGGCATTTATAAGAGCATCCGTTTTCACGTGGATACCTGTGGTTACAGACGCTGGTAAATCCCTCCCGCTTTTGATTATATAGAATACAAATCAGGCCCTGTAACCACAGGGCAACCACACAGGCTGAGGGATTTCCGGTGCAGGAAAAGCTCGAAAAACGTTCATTCATCTTATCTTTGCTATTGGTGACAGTGGCCTTTCTGCTGCTTGTGAAACCCTTTTTCACACCGATTTTCTGGGCCTGCGCCATTGCCCTGATTTTTTATCCGGTGTACCGCTACCTGATGGGGCGTTTTCCCAATTCCCCCAATGCCATGGCATTGTTGACTCTGCTGATGTGTGTTGTCCTGCTGGTAATACCGGTGCTTGTGGTGGCCACCTCATTTATCAACGAGGCGGTTAGCCTGTACCAAAAGGTACAGGAAGGGCAGATTGATATCTCCAAATCCCTAGAGCAGATCCGCAGCGCCTTCCCGAGGCTCAACACCACACTCGAGAGCATCGGTGTGGATATCGAAGTGGCCAAACAGCGTTTGCTTGGCGGCATTATGAATGCCGGCAGCATCGTCGCCAAAAATGCTATTGAAGTGGGACAAAACACCGTCAACTTTTTTGTCATGCTGGGGTTAATGCTCTACTTGACCTTCTTCTTAATTCGCGATGGCGAAAGGCTGGTCAATCTGATTATCCACGCACTGCCCCTGGGCGATGCGCGCGAACACCTGCTACTGGCCAAGTTCGCCGAAGTCACCCGCGCTACAATCAAAGGGAATCTGGTTGTTGCCGTCACCCAGGGCACACTGGGTGGCATTATTTTCTGGGTACTCGGTCTCCCTGCACCTTTGTTGTGGGGTGTATTGATGACCCTGCTATCCCTATTGCCGGCTGTTGGCGCTGCCCTTATCTGGTTTCCGGCGGCCATCTATCTTTATGCCATTGGCGAGCCGGTAAAAGCTACCATATTGCTCGCCTATGGACTCACCGTTATCAGCCTGGTGGACAATCTGCTGCGCCCGATTCTTGTGGGGCGGGATACCAAGCTTCCGGACTATCTCGTACTGTTCTCAACAGTGGGTGGCCTGTTTATGTTTGGCATCAGTGGGTTTGCCATAGGCCCGCTACTCGCGGCACTGTTTCTCGCCTTCTGGGAGATCTTTATGCGGGAGTTTGTCCACCCGGAAGAGTTTTTGGAACGGCCAAAACCGAAAGCCGATTAGTGTCTCACCGGGGCGTATCACCTTTACGTATTGGCATCCAGGGAAGGCGTTGCTCGGCAAATTCTCCCTGGGAGAAGCCCTTGTATTGCCAGGTGGAGGCGCCCTGAGCACTACAGAGCAATCGAGGCCTTTCAAACCGCCTTCATCGGAGAATTTTTTCCGCACTCTAAAAACAATGTAACGGTATGCACCCGTCTGTCGCTCAAGCGCTCGCACGGATCTGCCGTGAGTATCATTGCCCACAACTCGACGTTAACCCGGTGAAAATCAGCCCGCGATCCCTTGCTCTGTGAACAAGTGCACGGCTGCGCATTCATTTTCATGTGCTGCACTTGAAATAAACCCCTATATCGACAAACAGGACTCCCATCTATCACCGGTTTCTTACTAAAATTCAGACACCACAGGCTGACTCAAAAACAGTTTGAGAATATAAAGACTACGCGCCAGACAGAAACCCCGCATCACAAGCTTCCTGGTAAGGATCGTGTGAGTAGTATCAGGCCATCCTGCTCTTTTGCGGATAGAAAGCTGTGGTCTTGCAAAAAGTTCTGTGCATATCCGTTTTCTATCCCTTAAAGAGACAACCTATTCCATTTCCTATTTTGACCATCCCACCCAGCCATCTGACGCTGTTGTCCCAAGAGCAAACGCCGACCAGAAAGGAAGCAAGAGAGACAGAAAGGGGCGCATAGCGCCCCTTATACCGATAGAGTATCACTTCTCCAGTTAGGGTCGACATCCGGCAGTGCTGTCCGGTATTTTGACGGTCCTAGCCTGTGGCACCCCCTAGGGTACGGCATCGATTGCAGCATTGGCATCAATAATGCCAGCACCACAGCCACCGGTACAGGGACCGGGCAGGGGACGGGCGGTGAGCTGCAGGATATTTTCGACCTGCACTGGTGTGAGGCCACCATTCTTGGCGTACATAAGCGCAGCAGTACCGGATACATGGGGTGCCGCCATAGAGGTGCCCTGGTAGTACACATAGTTCTCATTGCCCGGACTGGTCTGGCCGTCGTTCAGGGTTGAAGCGACTCCGTGGGTAGGATTGAAGGCCACATCTCCCCCTGGCGCACTGACATCTACGGTGGCACCAAAGTTAGAGTAGTAAGCGCGGGCTCCAAAGCGCTCGGTCGCAGCAACGGCTATCACATTGGCACAGTTTGCCGGTCGAAAACCGGATGCATTCGCATTGCTGTTGCCCGCACTGACTACCACGGTGGTGCCATTGGCCACGGCTGTATTGATGGCACTTTGATAGGTGGAACCGCAAGCGCCGCCGCCCCCAAGGCTCATGTTGATCACCTGGGCGGGGTTGGCATTAGCCGGTACACCACTTACACTGCCACCAGATGCCCAGACAATACCGTCGGCAATATCCGAGAGAAAACCACCGCACTTGCCCAGTACCCGCACCGGAACCACTTCTGCATCGAAGGCGACACCAGCCACACCCTGATTGTTGTTGGTTACAGCGGCGATGGTGCCGGAAACATGGGTACCATGCCAACTGCTGGGCCGGAATTGCGGTGGATTAAAAGGGCCGCACTCGTTGGCGTTCACCCAATCCCCCGGATCGCTGGCATCCGGATCACGCCCATTGCCATCATTGGCCACAAAAACATCACTGATAAAGTCGTAGCCTGGCAATATATTGGCGTGGAGATCTGAGTGGAAGACATAACCGGTATCCAGCACAGCTACGGTGACACCGGCCCCCGTTTGTTTATCCCACGCTGGAGGAAGATTGATACCGCCGACGGCCTCGAAGTAATGCCACTGCACATTGTAAAAAGTGTCATTCGGTATAAATTGTGGCTGCATCAGTACATCCTCTTCAACAGCAAGGACATTTGGATCCGCCTCCAATGTCAATTCCAGCTTTTTTAATTGTCCCGGCGTCATGCGCTTATTCAACCGGTATACCTGGCGGTCCGCCAATGCCAAACTGCGCACGTATGTCATTCCATGGCCGCCCCGCTGTGCAAGCGCAGCTGCCTGGCCGGCCCAGTCACGAACCTTGGTGTCTTTATATTGCACAATGATACGCTGCGGCATATTGGAAAAATCAGTGCCCGCATCGCGCTCAACCGCATAAGCACTATAAGAAAGAAGGCCGGTTGCCACTGCAGCCATCGTCAAACCAGCCCTGAGAGACTTCTTAGAGAGAATATTCATTATTTTCTTCTCCATGATCCATATTCTTATATGGATAGGTTTATGTTGAAGCGCGTTCTCCTGTAATGAACGCGATCAACATTTTTAGGATATTTGCACTAACTTAAATATCTTATTCAATATGACAATTCGACATTTGTGCAAAAAAGGCAAAATCACGCTGCAAACTTTTTGCCTGTAAAAACTTTAATGCATTTTAAGGGGGGATTAATTAGAGACAGTTCTCGTTTACTGAATGAATTTGCAGTCTTCACTTCCGAATAAAATCAACGCTCCCATCTTGAACACTGAAATACAATTTACCGCCTGGTTATACTGTTAATAACCAGTCAGTTCTGACCAACTATCAATTTCAGGAGGTTCAAAAAACCAAGCATTCACTGTATTCAGTGACGTTTACCAAAAATCCGGTTCACCATGTCAGCACCTATAGCGAAACGCGATAATCACCAAACCGGAAAATATGAAAAAATGCTGATAAAAACCCTCCGATATATGAAATTGACGGCAACCTATATATATCCCTGTTCAGACATATGGCGCACAACCAAACTCCAAGCTGCTTACTTGCCAACTACTGTAGAAAAACCAACCACTCTCTCTGTGTATCATCGATGGCAGAAAACCCGCTGCACAGATAAACTGAGACCGATTGCTGTCAGTTTAACAAGTTGCCGGTTGTTTTCAGAATGGGAACTGGCAAGAGGTTTCACATGGTCAGAATTGACAGAAAACACGGAAAAAATCGATCAGCATGCTTGAGTACAATCAACTGCTTCACTTTCAACCGAGTAGATCTCAGGCACCCCTTTTCATGATTGCCGGATAAACCAAACGATTTGCGCTGCCGGGGACACCCTTTACCAGAGTTACCAGTATCAGTAACAGGTTTGGACCGCAGTAAACTGCCCGGCTATTTCAGTTGGAAAAGTTGCTGAATACTGGAGAAATCCAGTTCTCCACTCCCTGCCAGGTTATGTATCCCGTACAGGTTGCGAGCCAGTGAACCCAGTGGTGTATAGCTTTTACTATCGGTTGCAGCACGCTGTGCCAGGCCCAGGTCCTTGCACATCAATTTCACCATAAACCCTCCCGCATACTGATTACTTGCGGGTACATTTTCCATCACCCCCGGATAGGGATTATAGGTTTGCAGAGACCAATTGGCCCCGGAGCTTTTTGATATAATCTCTGTGAGCACTTTGGGGTCCAGTCCGTTGTCCACCCCCAGTTGCAGGGCCTCGGCTGTGCCGATCATATGGATAGCCAGGAGCATGTTGTTGCAGATCTTGGCAGTCTGACCAGACCCGGCGGGGCCCGCATGGAAAATATTGACTCCCATATGCCGAAGGATTTCCCGCGCCCGCTCCACATCATGACTGTCACCACCACACATAAAACTCAATGTACCGGCCACGGCCCCGGCAACGCCACCGGATACAGGCGCTTCTATGGCGTGCAGCCCCTTGTCTCTGGCTGCAGCCAGAAGGTGCCTGGCACTGGTGGCAGAAATAGTGGAACAATCGATCACCAGGGTATCTGGTGCGATCTGGTCCAGTAATTTTTCCTCATGGAGATACAGGGACTCCACCGCGGCACTGTGAGGCAGCATACTGACAATAAAGTCTGCACCCACCACAGTCTGGTGCGGGGTGGTACATACCTCCACACCTCGACTACCCGCGCTGTCAAGCGAGGCGCCGACCGGATCGTATCCCTTGACCTGAAATCCCGCTTTCAGCAGGTTGAAGGACATGGGAGCGCCCATGTGCCCAAGTCCAAAGAAGGCAACTGTCTTTGTCATTGCACTCTCCGAATGTCAGTGCCCGGTTGGCTTCCCGGCAGGTGACTATTTGAGGTTTATTGTCATGTTCGCGTGCTGTGCATGTTCGATATCTGAATCAAACCAGCGCGCCGTTACTGTCTTGGTTTCTGTGTAAAAGCGCACTGCCTGCTTGCCGTAGGCATGCAGGTCGCCATAAAAGGAAGCGCGCCAGCCAGTGAAGCTGAAAAATGGCAAGGGCACCGGAATAGGTACATTAATCCCCACTTGGCCCACCAAAATTTCATGCTGGTACTTGCGCGCGGCGGCGCCACTGGCGGTAAATATGGATGTGCCATTGCCATAGGGGCATTGATTTACGAGGTGAATCGCATCCTCCAAAGTATCCGCGTTGACAAGACATAGAACGGGGCCGAAGATTTCGTCGGTGTAAATGGACATCTCCGGAGTGACATCGGCGAACAGAGTCGGTCCCACCCAGTTGCCATCGGGATATCCATCCATGGATACAACGGAGCCGTCCAACATACAATCGGCGCCCTCTGCCTTGCCCCTGGCGATATATTCCAGTACCCGCTCCCGCGCCGCGGCGGAAATCATTGGTCCGTAGTCAGATTGCGGGTTCTTCCAGTGACCGGGCTGCACCTTGGCCATACTATCGCGGATTTCACTTTTCCACTGCTGTGCCTCACCAACCAAAACGGCTACGGATATCGCCATACAGCGCTGCCCCGCCGCACCAACCGAAGAGCCAACTAGATGGTGGATTGCAGCGCTCCTGTTGGCATCGGGCATCACCACCATATGGTTCTTGGCGCCGGCAAATGCCTGTACCCGCTTTAGGTACTCGGTACCGGTCTGATAAATATGCCGGGCTACGGGGACCGATCCCACAAAGGAAATTGCCCGGATATCCGGTGCCTTGAGCAGGAAATCCACCTGTTCTCCACCGCCATGCACCACCTGCAATAGTCCTTTGGGCGCCCCCGTCTCTTCAAACAGTGCTGCAAGCCTGCAAGGCGTGACCGGGTCCTGCTCCGATGGTTTGAGGACAAAACTATTGCCACAGGCAATGGCCATGGGAAACATCCACAGCGGAATCATTGCGGGAAAGTTAAATGGCGTGATGCCGGCACATACACCCAGCGGCTGCAGGTAGGAGTAACAGTCGACGGCATTGGCGACGTTTTCCACCGTTTCCCCCATCATCAGGCTGGCGACATTCGCCGCCTGCTCTACAACCTCAATACCGCGCCAGATGTCACCTTTGGCATCTTCAATAGTCTTGCCGGTCTCCTCGCAGAGAATTTCCGCCAGGCTTTGCTGGTGCTCCTTGAGGAGGGCCTGATATTTGAGCATGACGCGCGCGCGGGTAGGTATGGGTGTGTCCCGCCATGTTAAAAATGCATCCCGGGCAGAGGTGACGGCGTTTTGCAGCTCTTCGTGGGAAGCACAGGGCACCTGGGTCAGGACCTCCCCGGTGGCGGGATTGGTTACATCCAGCCAATGGTCGCTCTTGGATTGTATCCATTCACCGTTAATAAAGAGGGGGAGTCTGGGAGGGATGGACGTATTCATAGTAATTGTTGTGCTTGTTTTGGCTGAAATTCCCCAACCGCTTGGATTATTTTTTTGGTAACCAAAGCGGTGTTTCAGGACTGATTGGATGGTCCCCGGAAAATACTAGCACAATTGCACCGGACGGATTTAATCACAGGTACCAATGACAACGACTCTCCGGCTCAAGTTCATCGGGCTGAGGTTTGATTACTTGCCGAAAAAATAGCATTCCCCGGAAATGTGAGCAGAAAAACAGGCATCAGTGGACTCTCCATCCAACTACTCCCCAACAGGTGATTATCGAGTTCACTCGGTGGTGTAGCCGTGCGGATTCCGGAATTGCCAGCGCCAGGCGTCCTCAACCATTCTCTGCAAACCATACTCGGCTTTCCACCCCAGTTCCCTCTCGGCCAGGGCTGGATCAGCGTAGCACTGTGCGATATCTCCGGGCCTGCGCGGTACAATGGTAAAGGGAACCTCCCTGCCACTTGCAACTTCAAATGCACGTACAACTTCCAGTACTGAACACCCGCGGCCCGTCCCAAGGTTATGGGTATAGCAGACGGCGTTTCCTGTCTTCTGTAGCAGCAGTTTCAGTGCAGCCAGATGGCCGCGAACCAAGTCGACCACATGGATATAATCTCTCACGCCAGTGCCATCTGCCGTATCGTAATCATTGCCAAATATCCGCAGATAGGGGCGACGACCGACTGCCACCTGAGACACATAAGGCAATAAATTGTTGGGGATGCCCCGTGGATCTTCACCAATCATGCCACTTTTATGGGCGCCGATGGGATTAAAATAGCGCAGCAGGCTCACCTTCCAGTGACTTTCAGGTGCAGCGCAGATATCCCGAAGTATACCCTCCACCATCAGCTTGCTGGCTCCATAGGGATTGGTGGCCCCGGTAGGAAAATCCTCCCGGATCGGCACAGTCACTGGATCACCGTACACGGTAGCCGAGGAGCTGAAGACCAGGCGGTTTACGCCGAATTCTTCCATCAACTTAATCAGGACCAGCGCACCGGCCAGGTTGGTTTGATAGTAACTCAGGGGTTTGGTAACAGATTCACCGACAGCTTTCAGTCCGGCAAAATGCATCACCGCAGCAATTTCATATTCACAAAAGACCCGGCGTAATCCCTCTTGATCGCCGATATCCAGGGGGTAAAAAGGCACCGTCCTGCCAGTGATAGAAGCCACCCGGCGCAGGGACTCTTCACAGCTGTTGGACAAATTGTCCACCACAACCGGCTGAAAACCTGCATTCAGTAATTCAATACAGGTATGGCTACCAATATAACCCGCTCCGCCAGTCACCAGAATTGCCATAATGACACGCTCAAATTTGTTTATCCGGCCAAAAAGCAGACGGCAAAAGGTAAAATGCCGCTATTTTCAACCTATAAAGATGCTATTCCAGTATCGCAATAAGACGGAAAGCTATGCTGGAAAAGCAGGGGTTATTTAACATTCTGTAGCAAAGAGGAAACCTGGTCACCCCAACACACTGATCACAGGGTGAACAACACGGCACGGGAGATACCGTGGGTCGATGCCGGCCCTTGCCGTACAGGTAACATGCAGTTGTTGCGAAGGGCGGTGATTTTAACCGAGTTTCACGCCAAATACACCTCCGCGAAGGCAAAAAGTGTGCTACAGCCATCCATACAGATCGCCCCGGATGGACAGGTCGCGCTGCCACGGAGTAACCGGTGCACTGATTCCGAACGATAAGCCGGATACGGTGTTTCCCGGTACACTACAGGGAGGTAAATATCGTGACAATTTTCAACCACTATCTGGAGAGATACGAGTCTATCCAGAACGAAGAACTCAGTATTCAGGAATACCTGGAGCTATGTAAAACGGATCGCGGCGCCTACGCCTCCCCCGCCGAGAGAATGCTCATGGCGATCGGCGATGCAGAACTGATCGACACCTCTCACGATCCCCGCCTGTCCAGAATATTCTGTAACAAGGTAATCAAGCGCTACAAGGCCTTTAGCGGATTCTTCGGTATGGAAGAGGCGATTGAACAAATCGTCTCCTTCTTTCGACATGCCGCCCAGGGGTTGGAGGAGAAAAAGCAAATTCTGTACCTGTTGGGCCCGGTAGGTGGCGGCAAATCCTCTCTGGCCGAACGCCTCAAGGCACTCATGGAACAAGTGCCGATTTACGCAATTAAGGGCTCACCTGTTTTCGAATCACCCTTGAGCCTTTTTTCACCGGGGGAGGATGGACGCATTCTGGAGGAGGACTACGGCATTGCCAGGCGCTATGTCAATACCATCATGTCACCCTGGGCGGTCAAGCGGCTACACGAATTCAACGGGGACATCAGCAAGTTCCGTGTAGTGAAGGTTCATCCCTCCATCCTCGATCAGATAGCGATCTCCAAGACGGAACCCGGCGATGAAAACAATCAGGATATTTCCTCCCTGGTTGGCAAGATAGATATTCGAAAACTGGAAGAATTCCCGCAAAACGATCCCGATGCCTACAGTTTTTCCGGCAGTCTGTGTCGTGCAAATCAAGGGTTGATGGAATTCGTGGAAATGTTTAAAGCTCCTATCAAGGTGCTGCATCCACTATTGACAGCCACCCAAGAGGGCAATTACAACAGTACAGAGGGACTTGGTTCAATACCATTTAACGGCACGGTACTTGCGCACTCCAACGAATCGGAGTGGCAGAGCTTTCGCAACAATCGCAACAATGAGGCATTCCTCGATCGTATTTATATTGTCAAGGTACCCTACTGTGTACGTGTCCAGGAGGAAATCAGGATCTATCGGAAGTTACTGGAAAACAGCTCCCTCTCAAAGGCATCCTGCGCACCGGATACTTTGCGCATGCTGGCACAGTTCTCTGTATTGTCCAGGATCAAGGCTCCGGAAAATTCCAGCCTCTATTCAAAAATGCGCATTTATGATGGGGAAAATCTTAAGGATACCGACCCCAAGGCAAAGACGATACAGGAGTACCGGGACAATGCCGGCGTCGATGAAGGTATGACGGGCCTGTCTACACGCTTTGCATTTAAGATACTCTCCAAAGTTTTCAATTTTGATGCAACAGAAGTAGCTGCCAACCCGGTTCATCTTTTGTATGTACTGGAACAACAAATAGAACAAGAGCAGTTTCAACCGGAAATACAGGAAACCTATCTGGGTTTTATCAAAGAATATCTGGCACCCAGATATGTGGAATTTATCGGCAAGGAAATCCAGACCGCCTATCTGGAATCCTATGCAGAATACGGCCAGAACCTCTTCGACCGCTATGTCACTTATGCCGATTTCTGGATACAGGACCAGGAGTACCGGGATCCAGAAACCGGTGAGATACTGGATCGGGGCGCGCTCAATGAAGAATTGGAAAAGACCGAGAAACCCGCCGGCATTTCCAACCCGAAAGACTTTCGCAATGAGATTGTTAATTTCGTGCTGCGGGCCAGGGCCAATAATCAGGGTAAAAACCCGGATTGGAGATCCTACGAAAAACTGCGCGCCGTAATTGAAAAGAAAATGTTCTCGAATACCGAGGATCTTCTTCCGGTTATCTCCTTTAACACCAAGGCATCCGCTGACGACAAACGCAAGCATGCGGACTTTGTGGCGCGCATGGTAGAGCGCGGCTACACCGAGAAACAGGTTCGCCTGCTGTCTGAATGGTATCTCCGTGTACGGAAGTCACAGTAATTTTCCCGCTTGCAGGAAAGAGGCAGTCTATGGGTTACTGCAATGCAGAACGCTGCCCTCCTCAATCACCCACCGGCACAAGGAATTGACATCCAGGCAGTCTCACTCTATTGGGAGAGTATTTCACAGCCATTCATTCCGTTCAGGTGAAACCTGCCTGATTGCCGGTTTGCAGGCACGGGGATTTGCACTCTCCCCTCTCGCTCCAGCTGTAAAGACTTGTATGACAAGCAGCACCGATTGAGTTTGTTCAGGGGCAGGACAGCAATATGAGTTACATCATCGACCGCCGCTTGAATGGGAAAAAGAAGAGCACAGTGAATCGCCAGCGTTTTCTCAGGCGTTACAAGGCCCATATTAAAAAAGCGGTTGGCGATGCCATGAACAGCCGTTCAATCATGGACATGAACAAGGGTGAGCGAATCAGCATCCCCACCCGTGATATCAACGAGCCCCTGTTTTCCCATGGCACCGGCGGGCATGTCGAACACATTCTGCCGGGAAACAGGGAGTTCACGACCGGCGATAGAATTCCACGCCAGAAACAAAGCGGCGGGGACAGTGGCAGTAGCGCCAGCGACAGCGGTGAGGGCGTCGACGATTTTGTTTTCCAGATCTCCCAGGAGGAATTCCTCGACTTTATGTTCGAGGGACTGCAGCTGCCCAATATGGTCAAGCAGCAACTGGCCGGTAACGAAGCCTTTCGGGTCATTCGCGCCGGCATCAGCAACGAGGGTACCCCGGGCCGCCTGAATGTGATCCGCTCCCTCAGAGCGGCCCACGCGCGCCGAATCGCCCTGACCAGCAACAAACGGCGCAAGCTCCGCGAATTGGAAACAACCCTTGCACAAGAGGAAAACAAAGACTCCACACTGCGCGACCAACGGCAAATTGACACGTTAAAAAGTCACATCTTAGAACTGCGCAATCGCATTGGCCGCGTCCCCTTCCTGGATGATTTTGACCTGAAATATAATCTGCTGATTCGTCAGCCAAAGCCCCGCTCCCGCGCAGTGATGTTCTGTTTGATGGATGTATCCGGCTCCATGAATCAGGCCACCAAGGACATGGCCAAGCGCTTCTTCCTGCTCCTCTACCTGTTTCTCCAGCGCAGCTACGAATATACCGAAGTCGTTTTTATCCGCCACCACACCAGTGCCAAGGAGGTAGATGAAGAGGAATTTTTCTACTCTCGTGAAACCGGGGGTACCATCGTTTCCAGCGCACTCAAGTTGATGCGCCGGATTATGCATGATCGCTACCCCGACAGTGAATGGAATATCTATGGTGCCCAAGCGTCCGACGGAGACAATTGGAATGATGATTCCAGCACCTGCCACAAAATCCTGATCGACGACATCATGCCCCACATGCAGTACTACTCCTATGTAGAAATCACCCCGCGCGATCACCAGGCCCTGTGGGACGAGTACGAAAGTGTGCGCGCGCTGTTTCCAAACCACTTTGCTATGGAACAGATTGTCGGGGTGCAGGATATTTACCCGGTCTTCCGGCAACTGTTTGGCCAGAAGGGAACAGCCCGATGCTAGACACCTATGCCAGCAGCAGCGACGCACCAAAAGCCGATTCACAAGGCCCCATCTCCACCACCTCCGAGTGGACTTTCGAATTGATCCAACACTATGATCGCGCCATTGGCGAACTGGCGGAAGAGTTTGGCCTCGATACTTACCCCAACCAGATTGAAGTGATCAGTTCGGAACAGATGATGGATGCCTATTCCTCGGTTGGAATGCCGGTAGGGTATCACCACTGGTCCTACGGCAAACAGTTCATCAGCGTCGAAAACAGCTACCAGCGTGGCCTGATGGGACTGGCCTACGAAATAGTGATCAATGCCAACCCCTGCATCGCCTATCTCATGGAGGAAAACACCATGACGATGCAGGCGTTGGTTATCGCCCATGCCGCCTATGGGCATAATTCTTTCTTCAAGGGCAACTATCTTTTTCGCACCTGGACCGATGCCAGCAGTATTATCGATTATTTGATTTTCGCCAAGAACTACATCTCCCGCTGTGAGGAGCGTTATGGCCTGGATAAAGTAGAAGGAATCCTGGATTCCTGTCATGCCCTGATGAACTACGGGGTCGATCGCTACAAAAGACCCTATCCCATCTCGGCCGTTGAAGAAGAGCGCCAGCAGCAGGAGCGGGAGGAATACCGCCAGCGGCAGCTCAATGATTTGTGGCGAACCATTCCCAAACTGGGCGAAGGTTCGGAGACTACCAAGAAGAAACGTTTTCCCGATGAGCCCCAGGAAAACATCCTCTATTTTGTTGAAAAAAACGCCCCATTACTGGAAAACTGGCAGCGGGAACTGGTGCGTATCGTGCGCAAACTCGCGCAGTACTTTTATCCCCAGCGCCAGACACAGGTCATGAATGAAGGCTGGGCCACCTTCTGGCACTACACTCTGCTGACCGAACTCTACCGCCGTGGTCGGGTCACCGAAGGCTTTATGATGGAATTTCTGCAAAGCCACACCAATGTGATCTACCAGCCGGGCTTTGATAACCCCCGTTATAGCGGCATTAACCCCTACACGTTAGGTTTCAGTATTTTCACTGATTTAAAACGCGTCTGTGAGAATCCGACAGAAGAAGACCGCCGCTGGTTTCCGGATATCGCCGGGAGCAATTGGCGGGAAACACTCCAATTCGCCATGCGCGATTTCAAAGACGAGAGTTTTATCTTGCAGTTTCTCTCGCCAAAAGTCATGCGCGATATGAAACTCTTCTGTATCAGCGACAACGACAAAGAGAAAGACATTGTTGTCAGCGCCATTCACGATGAGCGCGGTTACCAACAGCTGAGAGAAAACCTGGCAGGCCAATACAACCTCGGCAACCGCGAGCCCAATATTCAGGTTTATGCGGTGGACACCCGCGGGGATCGTTCCCTGACTCTGCATCACACTCAGTACCGGCGCCGACCTCTGGGCAAAGACACCGCGGAGGTACTGAAACACCTACACCGGCTCTGGGGTTTTGATGTGCATCTCAACAGTCTCAATGGCAAGGAAGTCACAGCCAGCTACCACTGCCCTGAGCAAGGCCGCGACCGCCAGGAGCGGGAAGAGGAGCCCATGTTAATCCCGAAGCCCATCTGAATGTCAATGCGCCAACCATTCAGCGCCGCCCGACAGGGGAGATACTGCCTGCGGATCGCTCCCCAGTGTATATCGGCGGATTAACCTTCGGCTTCCAGCAACAATTTGGCCTTTGCTGCCAACTCGCCACGTTCCTCCCGCTGGCTCAATAATGCATCGGCACCGGCATCCAGCCAGCGGGTTGTGTCACGATCATCTCCAGAGGGGGCAACGAGAATACGCAGGTTGGCATACTCGCTACGGGATCTCAGGTAATCAAGTATCTGGAAACCACCGTCACCCACTAAATTTGCATCGATCACCAACAGAACAGGCTTGATATGGGCCAACAAAATACCGGCAGAGAAACTGTCGCCTGTCACCTCTGTTTCACAGCCGATGTTTTCCAATGTCTGGCATCCCACAGAAGTCAGATCCGAATCCGTGGTCAGCAGCAACACCTTGCGGCTGGGTACGGCCAGATTATTCGGTACCGGCATGGCGTTATCGCGCAAAAAACCCACAAAATCCTCTACACAAATGCGATGGTCACCACGACCAGGTAACTTGTAAGCCTTGAGTTGTCCCCGCTCTATCCAGCGGATGACCGTTCGGAAGTTTACACCGCAATACCTGGCCGCTTCCCCGGTCGTTAGCACATGTATTTCACTCATATTTTTAGTCTCCCCAACAACTGCGATCTCTGATGGTCAAGTCAACTTCCCGCAACAAAACTCCATCCCCCAGAGCCTGGCGCGAAATTATCCTGCCCAGTGTAATCGCCCCTTTAAATTATGCTGTTCAATGCTGTATAGCCAGCCCGAAATTCGGTCCATGCAACTTATTAACGAACGGCACAACAACCCCCTCAAAAAATACTATAAGGTACAGTTGACAGGTAAGACAGCTTTGTTAATATGGTCACAAATTGGCATCAACCAATCCCTGCGCCGGATCGTCGACACGCACTCTTTGGCAGTCGCACGCATTGCCAATGCGAATACCCTAAGACCCTGGGCCCCCTTGTTTTTTCGGGGCCTTTTTTTTATCTTGCCAATATCCCAGACTTTTTCGCCCTGTCATCCTGTCCCTCATTCTGGAGATTGAACGGCGTCGGAAGCAATGGATTTATGGTAGTGCAACCCCCTGTCGGGCAACCGCTTTCCCCAGCTTTGGAGCTATCCCATTGAGGATCTATCTCGTTGGCGGCGCAGTGCGCGACAAACTGCTGCACCGCCCTGTACATGAGCGCGACTGGGTGGTTGTGGGCGCCGATGAACGGCAGATGTTAGAACGCGGCTTCAAACCTGTTGGGCGGGATTTTCCCGTGTTTCTGCACCCCGACACAGGCGACGAGTATGCCCTTGCCCGCACAGAGCGCAAAAGCGGACATGGATATGGCGGTTTTTCTGTCAATACCGCCTCCAGTATCACCCTCGAAGAAGATCTGCTGCGCCGTGACCTGACGATCAATGCGATTGCCGAATCCAGCGACGGCAGACTGATCGACCCTTACGGAGGCCGGCAAGACCTGCAGGCCCGTATCTTGCGCCACGTATCCCCAGCTTTTGCCGAAGACCCTCTGCGCATCCTGCGCGTAGCACGCTTCGCGGCACGCTATCACCATCTGGGTTTTACCGTTGCACCGGAGACTGCGGCACTGATGCGCCGGATGGTGGAGGCCGGTGAGGTGGAATATCTGGTAGCAGAGAGAATCTGGAAGGAGGTCAGCCGTGCTCTCACGGAACCGGACCCCGATATCTTTATCCGGGTGCTGCGGGAGTGTGGTGCCCTGGCGGTACTTCTGCCCGAATTGGAGCAGCTGTTCGGGGTACCTCAGCCCCCCGTATACCACCCCGAGATAGATACCGGTGAGCATGTATTGATGGCACTGCGCACCGCCCCCGCCGAGCTGCCTGTGCGTTTCGCGGTCCTTCTGCACGATCTGGGCAAGGGCTTAACCCCGGAAGAGGTTTTACCCAGTCATCACGGTCACGAATCTGCCGGCGTACCCCTGGTACGCGCCGTCTGCGAACGCTGGCGCACGCCCAAGGAAATGACCGCACTGGCTATTGGTGTCTGCGCATACCATTTGCACTGCCACAGGGCATTCGAGCTGCACCCACAGACCATTATGAAAATGATGCGCAGTCTGGATGCATTGCGACGCCCCGAGCGGTTTGAGAACTTCCTGCGCGCCTGTGAAGCAGACGCCCGCGGCCGCCAGGGACTCGAGCACCGGGACTATCCCCAGACTCACTTCCTGCGCGCCGCCCGCGAAGCGGCAGCCGCAGTGACCGCCGACACGCTGATTGCACAGGGCTACGAGGGTGCGAAGCTGGGCCGGGCACTGGACCGGGCGCGTATTGGGGCGATTGCCAAGGTAAAGGAAGCCTATCGTGCGTAATGTGTTGATCACAGGTGCTGCCGCTCGCCTCGGTCGCGCCATCGCCAAAGAACTGCACGGGGATCACCGTATTGCCATCCACTATCGCAGCTCGACCGATGCGGCACACGCCCTCGCAAACGCCTTCAACGCAGTCCGCCGGGATTCCGCCGTAGCACTGCAGAGCGCGCTGGATAGCGCCGATGCCTGTGCCGACCTCGCCCGGCGCGCGGAAGAAGCATGGGGAGGCATTGATGTCCTGGTCAATAACGCCTCGGCTTTCTACCCAACGCCAGTGGGCAGTGCCACCGAGGAGGACTGGGACCAACTGGTAGGCAGCAATCTCAAGGCGCCGTTTTTCCTCAGCCAGGCCCTGGCCGGAAGCCTCGCCCGCAATGGGGGCTGCATTGTCAATATGGCGGATATCCATGCCGAACGCCCGATGCCCGAACACACAATTTACTGCGCCGCCAAGGCCGGGCTGGTAATGCTCACCAAAAGCCTTGCCCTGGAATTATCCCCCCGGGTACGCGTCAATGCAGTCGCTCCCGGTGCCATCCTGTGGCCCGAGCAGGAGACCACTAACGCGGCCGAGAAAGCGCGCATTGTCCAGCGTATACCCCTGGCCCGTACCGGTAGCGCGAATGATATCGCCAGGACCGTGCGCTTCCTCACTTGCAACGCGCCCTACATCAACGGTCAGATCCTCGCAGTCGACGGCGGTCGCAACCTCACTATCTGAACTCAGAGTATCCTTCCATCCTGACCCAAAGCCTTCCGGCGGTGAAACTTCACTTCTATTTCACCACCACCCTGTCAGAATATTTGCCGACTTTCTCGGCCACAAGAAATACTCCCGTGCACCCACTGAAAATCCTGCTGATAGAGGACAACCCCGCCATAGCCCGACAGGTTGCCGAGTTTCTGCAAGCCGAAGGCTGGCAAATGGATTTTTCCCGCTGTGGCCGCCAGGGGGTGCAGCTGGCGCTTGAGCAGATCTTTGACCTGGTGCTTCTCGATCTGGGTCTTCCCGATATGGATGGCCTGGTGGTGTGTCAGAGGATTAAAGCGGAAGCGCCAGTCAATATACCGGTATTGATGCTCACCGCTCGCGATGCCATCACTGATAAAGAGCAGGGCTTTGCACTGGGCGCTGACGACTACTTATGCAAGCCGTTCGACCCGCGGGAGTTGATCCTGCGCTGCCGTGCCCTGGCCCGCAGGCACCAGTTGCATAGCAGGGATACCCTTCAGATCGGCGATCTGCAGATATGCCGCCGCCAACAAACCGCCTGCAGAGACAAGAAACCACTGGCGCTGACCGCTATCGGATTTCGCATTCTCGCCCTGCTCGCCCAGGCTTCACCGGCCCCCGTGAGCCGCTCGGCAATGATTCACCATATCTGGGGCGACGACCCGCCGGAAACTGACGCCCTTAAATCCCATATCTACAGCCTGCGCCAGGCATTGGACAAACCATTCGAGACCCCCATGCTGAAAACCATCACCAACCTGGGATACCGATTGGCAACCCCAAATGCGCAGAACCAGTAAACTGCAAAAAAAAGTCTTTGCGATATTTGGCAGTTTTACCCTGCTGCTCTGCCTGGTCTTTTTCGCCATCTGCCTGTTGGCCGCCTATGTGATTGAAGACCACATTGTCGATAATTTACTCGAAGGTGAGGTCCGTTATATTGAACAGCAGGCACAAATCACCGGTTTTCCACCGGAACCACGCCTGCCCTATCTCAAGCTGTACAGCAAAGGGCAGCCCATTCCCCTACAATTACGCAGCGCACTGCCAGACCACGCCGAAAAAGCCGAGTGGTTTAGTGATTCAGACCATCACTTTCACCTGCAGAGAGTACATTTCCCCGATAACAGCTCCGCAATTCTCGCCGCAGAAGTCAGTGAACTGATCACTGTCACGCGACAATCTGCCCGGTTACTCTGGCTCTTTGGCAGCGCATGTACCTTCACAGTCTTATTGGCACTTTACTGTGCCTACGGTATTTCCCGAAAAACAATCGCCCCGGTTATTGCCCTGGCGGAAGCGGTCAAACAGCAACGAAGCTGCGATGCCCTGGTATCCCTGCCCCACAGTGGTGACAAGGATGAAATTGGCTATCTGGCCTACACCCTGGAAAGCACCATCAATCAGCTCAAACAGGCACTGCAGAGGGAAGCCGAATTCACCCGCGACACCAGTCACGAATTCCGCACGGCCCTGACCATTCTCAAAGGTACCCTGACTCTGAGCCAAAACAGGACCATGACAGCTTCTGAAAAGACAGAGCTTTTACAAACGGTGACCGGGATGGAGAAAACAGTAATGACTCTGCTGGCCCTGGCCCGTTCGGAATCCCTGCAGCCGGAACCCTTTTGGTTACGCCCGTTATTGGAAGAGCGCCTCCTGAAACAGCACCAAATCCTTATTCACAAAAACTTCCAGATACAGCTTGAAGTAGAAAGCGACCGGGAGATTCTGGCCAACCGCCATCTCGTGTCATTACTATTCGACAACCTGATCGGCAATGCCCTGCAACATGCATCCAAACCCGAACTGAGGATTCACACCAAGAGAAGTGCCATATTTTTTGAAAACCCCATAGAGACTGCACTCGATACAAAAAAGACACTGCTTTCCGGACAAAAAAGAGAGGGCAGCAAAGGCATCGGTCAGGGATTGTTTCTGGCAACAAGAATCTGTACAGCCCTGGGCTGGACAATGGCGCTTCAGTGCCAGCAAAACACTTATCGATGTGAACTGCGCTTAAGAACCGAGAGATCAATTCAACAATCGATCTGTTGAGTAGCGATCTCACCCGGATTTCACCTGCCGCACTTTATGCTTTCAAGGGCTAACTGGATAACCCGCAAGATTCACCATTTTCGCTACGTTTTTGGAGATCGGCATGTTGAAGAAACTCCTTATTGCGCTCGCTGTCATTTGTGGCACCTGCTTCACTTTTATTGTCTGGATTCAGAGCCTGGTTCCCCCACTGGAACAGGACTTTTCCAATACAACACGCGGTGAACTGCACTATTTGCAACAAAGGCCCGATATCAAACGGGGCAAAGTGCTGGCTGTAGTCACGAGCACAGGGGTGATGGGTGACTCCGCCAAACCCACCGGCTATGAGTTGACCGAACTGGCCCGCCCTTACTACGTATTTACAGCCAATGGGTTTACTGTGGATATTGCCAGCCCCAAAGGGGGCAAACCACCTGCGGTCATTGATCAAGACGATATGGGGCCTTTCGATTACGCCTTTCTCAATGATCGGGAGGCACAGCAAAAGGCAAATCACAGTCTTCCCATTGATCAGGTATCCGCCGGGGACTACCAGGCCATATTTTTTGTCGGCGGCAAGGGCACCATGTTTGATTTTCCCGACAATACCGATATCCAGGCTCTGGTTCGGGACTTCCATAAAAACGGCAAGGTCATTGGTGCCGTTTGTCATGGACCGGCAGCGCTCGCCAACGTCACCCTGGACAGTGGCGAGCCACTGATTGCCGGCCGCCAAATCAGCGCTTTCACCAATGAAGAAGAGCTGTTTCTGATTCCCGACGCCGCACAGCGGTTTCCCTTTCTGCTGGAAGATCGCCTGCGCGAGCAGGGTGCAGTTTTTCAGGGCGGACCCGCCTATCTGGCGCAGGTCAGTGTGGATGGCCAACTCATTACCGGCCAGAACCCCTGGTCCACCTGGCTGGCAGCTGAGAGTATGGTAAAAGCCATGGGGTATACACCGGTTCCCCGCCAGGTAACCCCAGCGGAGCAAACTGTCTCGTTGCTGCTGGCCTATGAACAGCAGGGCTATAAAAAGGCCAGAGAAAAATTGCGGCAGCTTCGCGATAGGGGGGATCTCGACCGGCGCCTGCTGGCTATGCACGGCGTGGTATCCGCCATGCGCTGGGAGCCCGGCAAGACCCTGGACATTATCCGGCTGTTATCCAACAGTCAGGAATAGAAAAAACCAGCCAAGGGCGTTATGGCCAACCCTACCGATCGAGGCGAGTTGACTCGGTGCATGGACAATCAGGGTTTCGAGCGGGACGCTGTTGGCCGCGCACCACTAGACCAAAGATTTTTAGGATGCCTACAAAAATAAAAAAGCACCCTGCGGCTGCTTTTTAAGTTTCTCTGGCAAGCTCACCATTCAGGCCAAGTAAACTCCACCGGCCACAGCTTCTGCGAAGCCCGATCGTATTCGTCCCACAACTGGCGGAAAGTCTTCTCCTCGATCGGGTGAACGGCTTGCGGGGCTATCTCTGCCAAAGGCTGTAATACAAAGGCATTTTTTACGATCTCACCCCGCGGCAGCTTTACCCCATCGACGGTGCCTGCGAGGTTATCATAGGTGAGGATATCGATATCCAGGGTGCGCGCACTGAACTTCGGCCCCGCGCGCAGGCGGCCATTGGCATCCTCGATGCCGCGCAGGCAGAGTGCCAGCTGCCCCACCGGCAGACTTGTACGCAGACCCACCACCAGATTGTAAAAGTTATCCCCCTGGAATCCCACCGCCTCACTCTCGAAAACACGGGATACCTGTAACTCGCCAAACTGTGCGGCCAGCGCCGCCAGCGCTGCGCGGATATGTTGCGCACGATTGACATTACTGCCGAGGCTGAGATACACCTGAGCCACGTTTACACTCCCGCAGACATTGCAGCTGCACCTTTTGCCGGCCTCTCGCCGCGCTCAATGATGACACCCACATCCCGGGAACCGCGCACAGCTCCGGGCTTGGATAAACGCAGGCGCAGCCAGACCACGGCAAACTCGTTTCGCACGATGGCAGCGGCCTGCTCCGCCATGGTTTCCACCAGCAGGAACTCACTGCTCTCAATAAAGGCGATCAAGCGCTTGGCCACCGCCTTATAGTTGAGTGTGTACTCGATATTATCTGTGCGCGCCGCTTCGCTGATATCGAAAGCCATCTCCAGGTCGACACTGACGGTCTGGCGCACCTCCCGCTCCCAGTCATAGATACCGATAATGGTATCCACCTTTAAATCCCGTATATAAACAATATCCATCTATCAGCTCCTTTCATTGTACTGCCGGAGCGGCTGTCTTTTTATAGTGCGGTCTTGGACAATTCGGCCATGGGCCAGCGCGGACGCACATCCACCGCCAAACCTGTTTGCGCACCCGCCTGCAGGCGCAGGCTGCCCGCATAGGCGATCATAGCGCCATTATCGGTACAGAATTCATGGCGAGGGTAGCAGACACTGACACCGTCTTTACGCAGGCTCATTGTCAGGCGCTCGCGCAAGTGCTTATTGGCGGAAACCCCGCCGGCAATCACCAGTGTTTTGTACCCGGACGCCTTGACCGCGCGACGGCATTTAATCACCAGGGTATCCACCACGGCCTCCTGGAATGCCGCGGCAATATCCGCGCAGGTCTGTTCATCCGGCAGGCCATCTTCATGGGCATGCTGGCGCACGGTGGTCAGGGTATAGGTTTTCAAACCTGAGAAACTAAAGTCCAGACCCGGGCGATCAGTCATAGGACGCGGGAAAGTGAAACGCTTGGGATCGCCTTTCTCGGCCAGGGCTGCCAGGCGCGGGCCACCGGGGTAATCCAGGTCAAGCATCTTGGCCGCCTTGTCGAAGGCCTCACCGGCAGCGTCATCCACAGACTCCCCCATCAGGGTATAGTCACCGAGACCGCGCACTTCTACTAATTGGGTGTGGCCACCGGAAACCAGCAGGGCCACAAAGGGAAAAGCGGGCGGATTCTCCTCCAGCATCGGGGCCAATAGGTGGCCCTCCATATGGTGCACCGCCACCGCGGGTATGCCCCAGCCATAGGCCAGGGCCCGGCCGGTACAGGCCCCCACCATCAGGGCGCCGACCAGGCCGGGGCCGGCAGTGTAGGCCACGCCGTCCAGGTTCGAGGGTGTGGTATCCGTCTTTGCCATGACCTGGCGCACCAAAGGCAGCAGTTTGCGCACATGATCGCGACTCGCCAGTTCGGGGACGACACCACCATACTCTGCGTGCAAGGCCACCTGGCTGAACAGTGCGTGGCCGAGCAGACCGGATTCTGAGTCGTAGATAGCGACGCCAGTCTCATCACAGGAAGTTTCAATACCGAGAACGCGCACTTGACCCCACACTCGTTACCCTTATTTAAGTGGGGTTATGATACTGGAAAATGGGGTTGCGATCCCGCAGGGGAGTGTTTAGAATTTGCGCCCTCGCTGTGAACCGGCCACCGGACACAACTGCGGGAGTGTTGCCGGAACGGCCGAGTGAAATGAATTTTAACAGGTATCCTAATGCCCTCTGTACGAATCAAAGACAACGAACCCTTCGATATCGCCCTGCGCCGCTTCAAGCGCTCCTGTGAAAAGGCAGGCGTACTGTCTGAAGTGCGTCGTCGCGAGTTCTACGAGAAGCCGACCTCAGTGCGCAAGCGCAAAGCCGCTGCCGCTGTAAAGCGCCACGCCAAGAAGCTTCAGCGGGAAAACCGCAAGTTCCAGCGCCTCTACTAAGCGCCTAAGCGCCGCCCCAGGCAGTATTCCGCCTGCTGCAGCGAGACGCTGCATGGGCCATGCACCCCGAGGGGTGCTCCACAAACGGTGTGCGAGTGATACTCGCATGCCGTTTTTCGTTTTCTCAGCCGCATTCTCCCCCGGCCACGGACGCGCTATCCTTAGCACCCAGCATCTCTAATCGCAATCCCGGAACACCCACTATGAGCACTCTCAAGGACACCCTGACCCAGGCCACCAAAGACGCAATGAAAGCGCGTAAAAAGGAGCGCCTGGCCACACTGCGCCTGATCAACGCCGAGATCAAGCGGGTAGAAGTGGATGAGCGCATCGACCTGGACGACGCCCGCATCCTCGCCCTGCTGGACAAAATGATCAAGCAGCGCCGCGATTCCATTACCCAATTTGAGAAGGCCGGTCGCGCCGAGCTAGCGGCGGTTGAGCAGGCCGAGATCGAGGTGATACAGGAGTTTCTGCCCAGGCAGTTGAGCGAAGCCGAGATCAACGAAATCGTCACTTCCGCCGTTCAGGATACCGGCGCCAGCGGCATGGCGGATATGGGCAAGGTCATCGCCCAGGTGAAACCGCAGGTGCAGGGCCGCGCGGATATGGGCGCGGTGAGCAAACTGGTCAAAGCCCAGCTGGCCTGATCCCGAAACGGAGAGCGCCGTGGCCAGCAGGATCCCCCAGCACTTTATCGACGATCTGCTCGCCCGGGCAGATATCGTCGAGTTGGTGGACAGCCGGGTCAAACTGCGCAAAACCGGCAAGAACTACGCCGCCTGCTGCCCCTTCCACGACGAGAAGACCCCGTCTTTTACCGTGAGTCCGGACAAGCAGTTCTACTATTGTTTTGGCTGTGGTGCCAACGGCAACGCCATCGGCTTCTTGATGGAGTACGACCGCCTTCCCTTCCCCGAGGCGGTGGAAAAGCTGGCGGCAACACGCGGCCTCGAAGTACCCCGCGAGCAACCGGCGCCGGGCCGGGAGAAGCGCCAGCAGGAAAGCCAGCCCCTCTACCAGCTCACAGAAAAAGCCGCCGACTACTACCGCGAACAGTTGCGCAGTCATCCCGCCGCCGGCAACGCCGTGGCTTATCTGCGCAATCGCGGCCTGTCTGGCGAGATTGCCCGCGATTTCGGTATCGGCCTGGCGCCGCCGGGCTGGGACAATTTGCTAAACGCTCTGGCGAACTCTGCGCAGAAAGCCGAGCAACTGGCGCTGGCCGGCCTGGCCATTCGCCGCCGGGACAACGATGGCAACACCAAAGCCGGTGCACGGCACCACTACGACCGCTTCCGCAACCGCATTATTTTTCCGATCCGCGACCAGCGCGGCCGCACTATTGCCTTTGGCGGGCGGGTGCTGGGGGACGAAAAGCCCAAGTACCTGAACTCGCCGGAAACCCCGATCTTTCACAAGGGCCGCGAACTCTACGGCCTGTGGGAGGCGCACCAGGCCAACCGCAATCTGGACCGCCTGATTGTGGTAGAGGGCTATATGGATGTGGTGGCGCTGGCGCAGTTCGGTATCCGCTGCGCGGTGGCCACCCTGGGCACCGCCTGTGGCGAGGAACATATCCAGTTGGCTTTCCGCCACGCCACCGAGCTGCTGTTTTGCTTTGATGGCGATCGAGCCGGCCGCGCCGCCGCCCGCCGCGCGCTGGAATCCGCCCTGCCACAGATGCAGGACGGGCGCAGCCTGCGCTTTCTGCTGCTGCCAGAGGGGGAAGACCCGGACACCTTGGTGCGCCAACTGGGCGGGGAACGCTTCCAGCAATTGATGGAAGCGCAGGCCCTGCCACTGGAAGATTTCCTCTTCGACCTGCTCAGCGAGGACATCAACCTGCAGACCATGGACGGCCGCGCGCGCCTGTCCAAGCTGGCCGCGCCCCTGCTGGATCTGCTGCCGGAAGGGGTCTACCGCCAGTTGATGTTTCAGCAGCTGGCCTCGCGCACCGGTCTCGATAAGGAGACTCTGCAGGAAGTGATCCGCGCAGAAAAAGCGCGCAACACCCAAGCCCAGCAGCCCCGGCACACCGCCAGCGGACAGGCACCCGTGGCGTCGCAAGAATCCAGTCAGGATATCCAGCACGGAACATCACCGCAGCCCTGGCCAGCGGAGGACACGCCCTATCTTGAACCAGAAGGGGACAGCCCGCGCCGCAGAGGCCAGTACCACCTGCCGCCGGAACGCATGTTGATTGCCCTGCTCCTGCACCACCCGCAGCTGTGCGCCCAGGTCGGGGATCTGGAGCGCTTTCGCGCGAGCAGCGATCCCGACCTGGTGCTGTTCTCTCAGTTGGTGGCGCTGCTCAGGGACCGCCCCGAATACAACCTGAACCAGTTGCTCGGTTACTGGCGCGCCCATCACGGAGCCGACGCCTGCGACATCCTGGCCAGACTCGCCATGTCCCCGCTGGTGTCCGGCATTCACCAGTTGGCTCAGGGCGACAGCAATCTGGAGTACGACCCCCACATGGAGTTCAGTGACTGCCTGAAACGCCTGGAGGAGTCCGCCAGCAGGCAGCGCAACCGCGACCTGCTGGCCCAGTTGAAAAGCGGCGCCCAGCTCAGCCCCGAAGAGCAGCTGGCGCTGTTGGCCAATTGGCGAAAAAAACACAATTAATCTGCACTATGCCCTTGAAAACTGCAGGCTGAACACTATATTCACACACCCCCACCCGCGGACGGGATCGGGAGCCACAAGCACCCCAAACCGCACACCAATGCTGTCACTTGACAGCCAGAGTGGTTATTGCTAATGCAAATACGCTATAATCCCGCGTCTTTGTCCCGTATTTTCATCCCAAGAATTCAGGGTTGTGCATGACCGACAAAACCCAACAGCAGACCTCCCGCATCAAGGATCTGATCGCCCGCGGCAAAGAGCAGGGCTATCTCACCTATGCCGAGGTAAATGATCACCTGCCGGAAGACATCTCCGATCCCGATCAGGTGGAAGACATTATTGGCATGATCAACGATATGGGCATCAAGGTCTTCGAAAAGGCTCCCGATGCCGAAGAATTGTTGATGGCCGAAGGCGACAGCTCCGCCGATGAGATCGCCGCCGCAGAAGCCGCCGCCGCACTGGCCGCGGTGGAGTCCGATGTGGGCCGCACCACCGATCCGGTACGTATGTACATGCGCGAAATGGGCACCGTTGAGCTGCTCACGCGCGAGGGCGAGATCGCCATTGCCAAGCGTATCGAAGAGGGCCTGCGGGAACTGATGGCCGCTCTCGCCTACTGGCCCGGCGCCGTTCAGCAGATCATTGACGAGTACGCCCTGATCGGGAAAGAAGAGCGCCGTGTTCCGGACGTGATCGCCGGTTGGCTCGATCCCGCCGAAGATGTTCCCCCTGGGGCCCAGGCCGGCCAGGCCGCGGAGGCCACCAGCGATACAGAAACGACGGACGAGGAAGAGGAAAACATTGGCGGCATCGATCCCGAAGAGCTGGCCGAGCGTATGGGTGCCCTGATAGCGGCAAAAAAAGCCGCCGATGCCGCAATAGAAGCCCATGGCCGCAGCTCCAAGGAGGCCGGAAAGGCCCTGGAAGCCGTCGGTGAAGTTTTCCGCTACTTCAAACTGGCACCGCGCCAGTTCGACCCCCTTTATGGCGAGGTACGCTACATTCTCGACAGTGTGCGCGAGCAGGAGCGCCTCGTTATGAGTCTGTGTATCAAGCGTGCCCGCATGCCGCGCAAGACCTTTGTGAAGGAATTCCCCGGCAACGAGACCAACGAAGGCTGGATTCCTGCGGTCATCAAGAAAAAGCGCGATTACTCAGACGCCCTGCGCCACGTAGTGGACGACATCATCCGCGCCCAGCGCAAACTGGCCCTGTGCCAGGAACGCGCCGGCCTCGATATCGGCCAGATCAAGGAAATCAACCGCCGCATGTCTATCGGCGAAGCCCGCTCGCGCCGTGCCAAGAAGGAAATGGTGGAAGCCAACCTTCGCCTGGTGATCTCTATCGCCAAGAAGTACACCAATCGCGGCCTGCAGTTCCTGGACCTGATCCAGGAGGGCAATATCGGCCTGATGAAGGCGGTGGACAAGTTCGAATACCGCCGCGGCTACAAATTCTCCACCTACGCCACCTGGTGGATTCGCCAGGCCATTACCCGTTCCATCGCAGACCAGGCGCGCACCATCCGCATCCCGGTGCACATGATTGAGACCATCAACAAGCTCAACCGCATCAGCCGCCAGATGCTGCAGGAAATGGGCCGCGAACCCACACCGGAAGAGCTGGGCGAGCGTATGGAAATGCCCGAGGATAAGGTGCGCAAGGTTCTCAAGATCGCCAAGGAACCCATTTCCATGGAAACGCCCATCGGTGACGATGAGGACTCGCACCTGGGCGATTTTATCGAAGATCAGAACCAGTCCTCACCGGTGGACACCGCCACCCAGACCGGCCTGCACGACGCCACCCGCTCGGTGCTTTCCGGCCTGACCGCGCGGGAAGCCAAGGTACTGCGCATGCGCTTCGGTATCGACATGAACACAGACCACACCCTGGAAGAGGTGGGCAAACAGTTTGACGTAACCCGCGAACGCATCCGCCAGATCGAGGCCAAGGCGCTGCGCAAGCTGCGACACCCGTCCCGATCGGAACACCTGCGCAGCTTCCTCGACGAGTAAGCGCCAGTCAAAGGCCCGGTTCCGACCGGGCCTTTGACTATGGCACAATCACAACTGTCCGCGAGGGGGCTGGGGATTCCTGGAGAGCACCATGCAAGAAGAATTCGCCAATAAACCGGGCAAGAAAGGCATTGCACGCTTGATCAATGCCACCGACTACTCCGTGCAGGGCCTGATCGCCGCCTGGCGCAGCGAGGAAGCTTTCCGCCTGGAAGTGATCCTCGTTCTCTTGCTGGTACCATTCGCCCTATGGGTTGGTGAAACACCCGCTGAGCGGGCGATTCTGATCGCCGCTACCCTGCTGGTACTTCCCCTGGAGCTGATCAACAGCGCCATAGAAGCTACCGTGGATCGCATTGGCCCAGAGCGGCACCCTTTGGCAAAGATGGCAAAAGATACCGGCTCCGCCGCCGTCGCCATTACCCTGTTGCTGGCCTTTTTGGTGTGGTGCTGCATATTGCTGCCAAAGCTGTCGCTCTGAAATAGAACGCACATACCAATAGTCACCCACCTCCCGAAAATACCGGCGTACCGGCGGCATAACGCTTGTCGGGACAGGGAAGCAAGAAGAGGAAGCGGAGATTTTCTGTTCTTAGCAAGCACCCACCCCAAAATACACATCCCTTCAGCGAGGCAATAAACCAAGCCCCGGACAATACCATCAGCAACCCCGCATACAGGAAAATCCTTGCAACAAAGGCATTGATTTAAAAAGGGAAATCGAGTACTTTGCCTGCCGTTTGCTACAATCTGTGCAAGCGGTGTTGTATGCGCATCCGCATCGCCCTGCATGGACTGGATACGGAAACGGTTATCATAGTGAAAATGGGCCTTTAGCTCAGTTGGTTAGAGCACCCGACTCATAATCGGTAGGTCCCCAGTTCAAGTCTGGGAAGGCCCACCATTTTCATTAGCATTGCATCCAATATAGTATTGAAACCATAATGTGGCCGCTTTGGCCAGGTTATGCTTACATAGGTAAGCAAACTTGGCCGCACATTACTCGCTTGTACTTGTAGAAAATATCACTACCTCTTAACTCTTCTCTGGCCCAAGACTTCCCCTATCAGCTCCTTTAAAACTTATACGTCCCCGCCTCTCCTAGCTCAGCATCCTCCTACCAAACAAAAACTGCTCACCTATGCCCGAAGAGCATTTACAGAACGAGAAAGCCTAAAACCATGGCACTGAAAGTCACATAAAATGCCCTATAAGACATGTTTGCAACAGAACCATCACAGTTAAGTCGGGTTCGCCGGACTTACACGTACTCTCTCACCATCAAATACCTCCACTATCAAGGAATGCGAGTCCTTTTATGTGTTGAGTTCCCTTCTGAACAACCCTTTGAATGGTGAGGTAATTCCACCGAAATTGATCGAGTTTGAAAGCGAAATATCGTGGCGTCTGGCGATAAATTCTAAATTTAAGATATTAATTCCCAAAAGTCCGAAAATAATCATTTTTTAGCTCGGAAATGTGAGCCGTATCTCGCCCAACAGCCAGGCCACCCCCTAAGGTCGACGATGGAACCCGTGAGCTGGGTAAGCAAAATGCGCTTTCTTGACCATAATTCTGCCAGGGCCAAAACTCGGCTCCGCCAGATTTAATAACCTTGCTTCCTTCGATGTTTACATTATCGTACATTCTTTTTTCACATTCACCCCTGGCTTGAAACTCTGACAAAGTCCAGGTAAAGAAAAAAAGACACCTTAAACCATTCTCTGTTTTAGGGGAGCTTTCAGTATCTAATGACATCCAGTCATCAATAACTTTGACATCTGCAAGAGAATCTCCCCAAGGAAACAAAGCAGAATACGATTTCATCAAATACTCAATTTGGAGTTCATTCGCTATTCGGTAGTTATAAAAACTCGAAAAGTTCTCAAGATCATCATATGTCATATGGAAAGCATCATTATCTTCAAGCATTTCATTTTCAACAGCAATCTTATTTTTCGATTGAGAATTGAATTGCTTAACTTGCTTTAGGGAAATTGGTGAGGCAGAAACTAAAAACCCTTCACATAGCTGCTCATCGATCTTCATTGCCTCAATCGAATGATAGATGTCAGGCAAATTATCATCAGCAAATTTTTTTGTTTTGCGTCATATCCAAATTCGAATACTCCACGCGGGGCCAAAAGAAACTTTACTCCGCTTCTTTCATCTATAAACATACCATTCTCTTTATATTTAACTTATTCGTGGATTACTTGGACCATACATGAAAATTTATCCTGCATCTTTTACCTTATATATGATCGTCACATTTTTTCTTTGCAAATTCCCGCATAAACTTGTGAAAAATGTTTGGATGTGTACGTTTTCTTGATCCACCCGATGACAAATCACCCTGCATTGATTATGTCACCTTTCATGGATTTTGGTTCAAGGTGATTTAGTATTTTTTATTCTGTGTAGATTGCATACTGATTTGGAATCCTATTGTTCAAAGTACCTTTGGTACCCGGCTATCCACTAAGTTCACGGCCAGCCCCTTTCAGAATTTCGTTTTTCGAGAACCATTGCCTATTAGGTCCATGACCTTCTGCAAGCCCCAATACATCCACTGCAGTGGTTGGATCGTCCACACACCCTCTAATCCTCAATTCCCCCTGTATCCCTGTCAGAGCAGGCGGCATATACTGTGTAGTTTGAGGATCACAGCATTGGAAGCAGTTGTCATAAAGCCCGGCTTCCTCATCTGCCCATTGGCCCTGGAACCTTATCGGGCAAAAGAAAGGGTCCGGGTCAACACAGGCTTTGAGAGCAAGTGAACCGTGAACTCCGTGATCTAAACTGCCAAACACATTGGTGCCGTAGATCGGATTGCCCTTCTCATCGTACTCCTGAAACGGCACCTGTACACCAACTCTGTTCTCATTGTCACCTCGCCACAAGCGGCGCAACTGGCCCCATGTGGTATAATCTGCCGCCTAGACAGGCGCCCCGGTTTCGCTCAGGATCTCATGTAGTGTGCCCAGGTGATCATTGGCCACATAGCATAGCCGGTCACCTTGCCGGCGGTCTATTGACACGAAGGAGCCCGGATCAAAATGTCATTCCACATCAGTATATTTGGCTCTTGCTCATTGGATGGTTAAAGCTAAATTATCATCAACAAGACGGATGCATAGCATTATTATTTTTTAATATAATCAAGTGCAACGTCAAGCAATTCCTCAAATGCCTTCTGATTGCATGTCCAAATCACGCAAGCTGAACTCTCTGAATCGGATAAAAGAAATTGATTTATATTTGGATTGTGACGATCTAAATATTCCAATATGCCATCCTCTAACTTAAATCCATTTTGATTATTAGAAATTGATAATTGGAAGGAAACTTTTTCCTCACTTTGATATTGGACTTTTTCGATTATTATCTCGACACCTCCAATGCTTTTTTCCCAGAATTCATGCTTTTCTATGTACTCTTTGATCGGATCTGGTATTCCATATTTATTCATCATTCTTTACCTAACAACCCCCCTGGAACCTTATCGGTAGAAAACACTACCAGACTACGAACTCTCTATCTTCTTCGCTTAGTTTCATCGAAGCAACAAGGAAGCTCCTTATAGTCAATTAAAAATATTGACTTGGGCACCATCTCACAAAACTGTTCACTACATATAAGCATTGTCGGCTCAGCGATATCCCAGCCAAATAAAAAATTTTGCTTAGTTGTAATAACATGATTTTCATATTTAAATTTCTTGAGGTATGGCCAAAAATGGTTTGGAGTTGTATCCCGGTCAATTATTTTTAATTCATAATTGCTCTCTACTGTAACAAAATTTCCTATTATTTTTTTTGAGTTAGTATTCAATACACAATCATAAAAATCCATTTTCTGTATATTTAAACTATTTATGTGATTAACTATTCTCCGTGATAATACCAATAGCCCTGAATGTGTCTTTAACAAATCCAAGCTTAAAAGCTGGTCAACAGAAATATCTTTCAGGAAACTGTCAGCATTGAACTCTCCATCATAGCCCCTTTTCCTTCCCCGAACGACTTCATGTGCTTGCTCATCATCCGTTTCTACAAGTCTAGCTTGGGGATGACTATTGAAACTTGAACACAAACAATAATACATCAGTCACAACACCATTTGCATCGATTTTCTCTGTTAAGCGTAGCGAAGGAATCAACGTCCGAATAATATATAAATTGGACATATTAACCTGGCGCAGGCGAGTAGAAAGTCTGCTAAACATTGCTTCGCCACCGAACAAGGGTGCACAGTCCCCATTCCTATCGTGATCTTGAGAAAATTATGCAAGAACACGGGGTGACTGTGGATCACGCCACATTCAATCGGTGGGTTGTCAAACACTCCTCTAAAATATTCAGCCGCTGCCACTCTCGACGGAATTGAAGCGGCACACATGATCCGAAAAGGGCAACTGAGGCAGGCTGACATACCAACCTATCGCCAGTTTATGGCGCTCGCTGGGTAACTGCGTCCAGATCATAGGTGTATTTCGGCCAAACGCAAAGTTTGCGACAGCCCCCCCTGCACACCATCAGTCGGCGCGGCAAAGGTGACAAGCTTTGAACAAGCGACGCTCCATTCATTTGCAAGAGCCAGCACAACGACCTGCAGGTCGACCATCTTGGGCTACGTTTCCACAACCACTTACAAAGCCTCGCTCACCAGATCATCGAAGCTATTGCACAGATATTACCCGAGATCGGGGCTGTGTAACTCCGCATCAGCCTCTTCTGTTGACTCAGTAGCAATGGCACTGACTAAAGCATTGGCGCGCACCTGGTCAAAATTGAACTCTCTCACGAGCTGTCCGTTTTTGAAGACGGTTTGCAGTAAGTTTACCCGCTGTCCAAGATCCAGTTCACGGATGGTCCTTACTTCGCCCCGATTGTTTTTCACGACTGCCAAAATCCCTTTCTTGGAACGCTTGCCCCGATCAGTGACAGGATCTTTGTAAACATCGCGCCAGATTCCTTTGACTTTAGCGGCAGAGGTCTTCATGGCAAACTGCATTGTGTCGCGACTGACCTTTTGAAGAAGCGCTCCGCCCATACCAAAAGCAATATTGTCGGCGCTTTGCTTGCGCTGCTTCATTGCCTCAAGGATTGCCACGATCGTTTGCTGGGAGATACCATCACCCTGAATAACCCGGATACAGTCAGGCAGCACCCGGTAGCCTTTGTTATTCACGGTACAACCGAATTTTTTCATCAGACGCTCAATGGTTTCGATAACGATGGCCACTGGCTCGCCGCTATCTGGGCGAACAACCAGAGTTCCCCCGGTGGCTACAACTCTGCCTCTCAGCGCATCGCCCCAAATGTTGTCGATGGCATTCCAGAGATCGTAAGAATCACTCACTACTGCTACCAGCTTTCCCGGGCCTGCGAACTGGCCCAACATGTTGGCGTAGGCCGCAGCCTCGTTATCCCGCCCCCAGGCGGTAATCGTGCTGTGTTCTGCAGCGGGAATAGAAAACCCGGCCATCTCGGCACCGTAGTAGCGCCTTGCCGCCATGATGGCACTGATGGTGTCAGTTCCCTGGAAGTTCACCAGGTGTGCTGCACCGCCTATGGCTGCGGCCTCTTCGGTGGTTGCACCGCGCGCACCAAAATCGTGAAGCTTGAAGTCAATCCCTTCGATTGCCTCACAGGTTTCCATCATGTAGCCCTGGATAATCTGCCGGCAATTCCAGGATACCGTGGCCACGGTTGTGGGGTACCACACAGCGCGCAGCAGGGCCGTTTCTACATAGCTGGTTAACCAGGCACACTGCGGGTCGGTGTTAATCACCTGCACCATGGCGTTCTGTACGGGGACCACCATCCCCTCTGGGATCGCCTGAATCTCAATCGGCAGGTAGCCACCACAAGTGTCCACAATGTAACGCCAGCCAGTCTCATGGAAAGGTACACCGTGAGCTTCAAACACCGCCCTGGCCTCATCAATGTCGTCATTGGTAATGGGCTTTGACAGATATTCCTTGATAAACATCTGAAGTCCAAAGAACACGGCGTGTTTAAATTGACCGCCCCGCGCCTCGATATAGCTGGAGAACTGCGTGGTGCCCTGCGGATACTGCAGATAATGGGATGCCTTGTAAGAATCGGCATTCAAGATGAGGTTGCGATTTGCAATGGTCATGACGGAAATCCTCCGGTCATTGTTGAAGGAGTCGGGTCTTTCCCTTCTCCTTGTTTTTCTCCCTTACGTATTCCTGCTGGGAGAAAGTTTTTCTACATCCCGGTCATCTCCTGAATGATGAAGTAGTGGTCTTCAAAGATCTGGGTGGGGTCCAAGTCAGCCAGTGGTACCCACATCGTGTGCCTGGCAGCATCACTGCCCTTCACTTTGGGGAGTTCCCTGTTGGGCTCAAGCTCAATGTAAAAGGCATGAGTGATGGTCCTGCCCCTGCCCGAGCGATGCGGATCATCGAAAACCTCCCGGCCTTTGATGGAGCCTTTCAGTACCGGCGTAGGCACCTTTAAGCGAGCCTTTTCTCGCAATTCCCTTAAACAGGCGTCGACCAATTTCTCACCTGAGCCTACAAAACCTCCAGGCAAGGCCAATAAGCCTTTTCCGGGTCGTGCTTTGCGTTCAACCATCAGGACATGGCCACTCTGAACGACGACGGCATCAACGGTAACGAAAGTCGGCTTATAAGGTGCTGCCTCCCAGGCCCGCTTGTACTTTGCGACAAAGTCTTGCTCACCTTTTACTTCGGCAAAAGCCCCGGTCTCACAAAAGGCAAGCAACTCCCGCTGGACATTGGCAGGTAATACACCTTCAGCTTCCCCAAGGACGTACTTATTCCCTTCGGCAAAGATCGCCTCACGAATGGGGGTAGCGCTAAGCCCCTTGAAGTTCTCTACTTCAACGGCACCCCACTGAGGGAACAGGTTGAGATAATAAGAGCTTTGATCCTTGCTGTGGCCAATCAAGCCCAACTTGGGCTGACGGTGCGGCACCCCGTGATGCGCAGTGACCATGCCATTGATGGTTACCTGTACATTTCTTACCCAGGATTCTTCGTTGTAAATGATGTCCATCAATGGGGCAATGTGGATACGGGCATTATCTAGGTCCTGCACAGCGCCACGGATCATGGCCTCCCGCTCAGCTATCGTCCAAGGGTTGCGGACAGATCTGGGCTGGTGGGCGGAGCCACACAATATGATTATTTGCTCTGCCTGGACCAATCCCGCCTCAATGACAGCAAGATGCCCCAGGTGGAACGGTTGGAAGCGGCCGATAAAGACCAGGAAATCGAATGGCTTATGAGTTGCATGATGAACCGGCATGTCAGCAAACCCCTTGCTGTTATTCCCCCTTCTCTTATGCAGAGAAAAGCTGAAACGCAGCCCAGTCTATCCAGGCCCGTACTCTCGCCAGCGTTCGCAGGCCAGCGGCGGCTAACCAGGTGAACCCCACCCATTGGTGTGCCTGAACGCATAGTGGCTTAGAGCCACTTATATGTCAAGCACTTCTTCAGCCGCTTCTATTAAACCGATTTTCACCGACTCCCGAACCGGCTTTGGCGACAGGATGACATGCGCATTGGGGCTCCAATCTGCTGTCAGGTTGCCATTGGCATGCATGACCAGCTTATAGACAATATCACTTCTGTGTAAACGGCTCATAGTGGAATAATCGGCCGCTTCGAATGTAACGGGCACCGCCCCCCTCCACCTAAGCACAAGATTCCAGAAGTAGTATCCGAGGGTTGCAGACACCGTCTCCCAGTGCTCGCCCCCCTTATCAGACAGGTTCAAATCCAGCAGCAGTCTTGTAATATCAACTCGATGGCTCTGAATATACCGCTCTGTACCATTTTGAATATGCGCCTCGCTCAGCTTGGAAAATTCTCGAAAAATAACCTCTCTTACCTTAAGTCGTTGAGCAAACTCCAGGTACTCTTCAAGCTTTTCAAGGGAATCTATCCCACCAATCTGGGGAATACAAACCAGTCGAGCGTCGAATTCGTCAGCAATTTCAGCGACTACTTCCTCGAAAATGCGCGTATCCCCGATAGACTCAAACTGGCGAAATCGCATGATTGCATCATTCTCTTTTTGAATATGACTATGCCGAGAAAACTCAATTCGGTGTAAACCAAACTTTTTGAATGCCATCTTCAGGCGAATGCGCTGAGCTTGATCAGCAAACCCAGCCCCGTTTGAGTAAAGTATCTTTTCTGGATAATCATACCCCTGATATTGCGCATATCGATTGAGCACATCCAAGACTTGAACCAGCCAGTCCGGATTATCTGTCGACTCCAAGCCAGACAGAGAGATACCAAAAGGGACTCCTGCCAGTTCTTCTAACACATTTTCCAGGTTTTCAAAGTATTTTTCCCCTGGCCTTAACAATGATGACGCTTGGTGCAAAGCCCCGGCAGAGCGAAGATTCTCCGAACAGAACTGGCATCTCGCTGAACAGGGTTTGACTGAGGCATAAGGCGTAAAAGTAACAGGCAAGGCCAGTTTGAGCGTACGCCCATCATTCAAAAGGTGCTGAACAATGTTTTTTTCCGGGTAAGAGCGATAACTTACGGGAACATTCTTCGCTTGTAATATATCGGCAACAGCCTTTGGGAAAGAAGCACCGAGACCATTCTCATCAGCAGACAAACCTAAAATCCCCAATATTACTCATGAAATCCGGCAACGATTCAATACAACTTTATTTTTTGACAAAGTGGCACAATGCCACTAACATAGCAATAAAAATAGACCAATGCAACCGCAGAGTATCCATGTCAAAAGTTGATTCTGAGAAAGCGTTCTTAAAAAATTACAATATTCATGACTTCGATGTCCCGCTGACATCCGTGGACATGGCGATTTTCACGGTAAGAGACGCACAACTTCAGGTACTGCTTGTAAAACGCGCCCAACACCCAGCCATGGGCCAATGGGCACTACCAGGTGGATTTATTGATTTGAAACACGATAAAACACTATCTGATACTGCGCGGCGCAAGTTGCTGGAGAAGACCGGGATTGATACTCCCTATCTCGAGCAGGTGGAAACGTTTGGTAGCAAAGCCCGCGATCCTAGAGGCTGGTCGGTCACCGTTGCCTATTTGGCGCTTATCGCCAGTGAGGATATCAGCCTCAGCAGGGACGAAAGCTCGGAAGAAGTAACGTGGGTCCCGGTCAACAAGGTAAAGAAACCGTACAAACTGGCATTCGACCACGGCAAGATTCTTGGAATCTGCCACGAACGATTAAAGAACAAAGTGCAGTACACATCACTGCCTGTCAACTTGCTACCAACAGAATTTACCCTGACCGAGCTACAGCAAACCTTCGAAACCGTGCTGGGCAATTCCGTAGAAAAGAAATCATTCCGGCGCCGGATTCTGGTTGCAGATATTCTCGAGGAAACAGGAGAGATGAAATCGGGCAGCAATCGCCCAGCCAAGCTCTATCGGGTAAAGCCAGATAGCCGAACCCACTTCTTCGCCAGAACTATTGAAGGACCAAGGTAAACAAAGATAGTCCTCTCCTATTTCTTGGCGAGATTGGAAAATAACGGATAATATAATCCCCCCCTTAATGACAATAGAGTTTTCGGTTAATATATGAATTCAAGATATTCTCAACAGCCCGCTAGAGGACACATAAGTTGCACTCGAGTACCGGTCAATTTTGAACTTATAATTTGCAAACTTCCCTTCAGATTTTCAGCACGCTCATGGAGAATATTTATCCCTCTACCTGCCAGTTGACCATTAAACCCCCTTCCATTGTCAGATAGGGTAAGATATAGCGCAGGACAACCTGTACTTTCAATATAATCGATTTCCGCCAAAAATTTTAACTTGCTCGCCCCAGAATGCTTGATGACATTTGTTATACTCTCCTGGATAATTCTCAATATATTCAGTGCCTTATCAGCATCAAGCACGTATCTCTCATTTATGCTATTCGTCCACATCAATTCAATACCACAGGCTTTGAGTCTAGGCTCATAGCGTTGTCGAAAACAAATTAGGAATAGGCCAAGGTCATTCATATCTTCGTCAAGGGAATCGATAATAATTCTTAGATCATCAATCGAGTGCTGCAGCAAATCAATGATCAATTTAGGGTTAATGTTCCCCAAGCGCAGGCTATTAACGGCCGAAATCAAATGTCCTATTGCACCATCATGTAAGTTCTGCATAATGCGCTTACGCTCTCTTGAGATAAGGTTGAATTTATCTTGACGAAAACGCTGTGCATTCTTAAAAATTAGATTTTTAAAAGTACGCTTCACATGGTATTGATACAGCAGTAATCGTTGGTAACGTAGTATTAATAATATTAAAAATACAACAATAAAAATAAACCCTGCATGATGCAAATAATACTGCCTGGATTGCTCAACCCAAAAATTCACTATCGCATAGTCATGTGCTCCGACACTTAAAATCAATAGAAAACAACCGGATAAGCAAATTCTCTCCTGAAATAACAGATTGCGACTGAAGGTTAATCGAATTAGATTATAGATACCGATCAATAGAGCAAATCCTATCCATATTTTACCTGCAATAAGATGGTAATAGTCTGACCTTATGTATAAAAGCCAAGCAGCTACAATACTTAAAAATACGTTTAAGGTGTTGACTCCCACCTCCAAAATCGGAACTTTTATTTTGATAAATCTGTGGGTAAACACGATTCCGATAGAAACGAACCAAACTACGCAGGCGGTTAGTAGAAATGACCAAATCCAATATGGCATGAATCCCGGAAGAGCCATTAAACGCAAAGTTGTGTGGCTGGCCCACAAGGCGACGACTAGCGAGAACCAACCATATACGCTATTCTTTCTTCGCTGAACCCAGAATACCATCATTAGCAGTGAGAATACCCACAAAATGATACAGCTTATTTGTGGTATCGTTACATTGAGTAATTGATGAGTACGATAAGCTGGGAGTAGTTTTTCCGGCGTAGCAATGTAGAACGGGCTAAGCAAGGCTGTTCGGCTCCCCAACTTCATTTGGATATACAAGGTTGGTATGGAATTGCATTCGCCTTGTGGAAGACTCAAAAACACCGGTGTATTCCAGTTGGGTAATACAAAGCTGCTATGCGGAGTTTCACCAATTAAACGATCATGAATAAAAAGTCTTATTCCCCATTTCTGTTTTGGAATAAATATTGCTTGCAAGGAACTGCAAGTATCGTTTTTAGGCTGCACTCTAAACCAAATATTGACATTTGCTTTTTCTATTTTAAATAGCCTTGGGAGCTTTTCGAACTGCCAGGCCGACCCAAGTTCAGAGGGGATATCACCGGGGCTATACTGCCATGACACCTGCTCAAATTTGTACAAATCTCCCAGGCCATCCAGATTATCGATAGCCAGCATCAATCCCCAAAAAATAACTGGCAGTAAAAGCATCACTACCAGTACCCCAGCTTTTGAATTCATTAATTAGACACGGATAATACCCTGTTTTTGTGCCTCAAACACAGCTTCACAACGTGAGGATACCTGCATTTTGCAGTATATATTTTTAATGTGTGAAGCCACAGTATGATAACTCAGCTTCAAGAGTTCAGCCACTTCCGGACAGTTGTAACCGCGTGCAATAAATTCCAAAATTTCTTTCTCCCTCTTTGTAATAATCCGGAGATCGGTTCCAGATGGATCGGGATCACCTTGTTGTAATGCCTGTATTAGATAGTGCGCGATGCGGGAACTAATATGAGAACGCCCTGAAAGAACATCATTTAAAATATTGAGAATATCATTCCCTAAGGCATCTTTTAAAAGGTAACTGCAAGCACCAGATTTTATCGCTGCCAACACTGTTTCCTTATCCTCAAACACCGTGCTGACAACACAGAGGGTCTCATTTGAACCGCAAGTGAGACTTTTAATCGCATCCAAACCATTACCGTCTGGTAGTCCTATGTCTACTATGCACATTGAGAACTTCATCGTATCAATCAACCTATAGGCAGATTTGAGATCGCTCACAGCAAACAAACTTTGACACCACGAAGCACCCCGGATAATATCGCACAAGTAACGCTGAAATTGATAATCATCTTCAATGATTAACACACTAATACCCGCTTGTATCGGCACACTCCTGATCCTCTCTATTTGGCTTTACTCAAGGGGATATAGCTCGATCTGCTATATGAACACCTGTAATATCTGTTTGGTCTTTCCCCTACTACCTGATGCTATTCTTGAATCCGATTCCGTTGATTTCCCTCCCACTTCATAATTTAAGAGGCTGCATCTGTCCCATTTACTTTATTAGTGGGTACCCAAGAAAACTGCCAACAGTTTTGTGTGTCGTCTGAATCCTTGTCTCCTGAACCCAAATGTCTTGTAATGCTTCCCTTCGATGACATCTTTTTAAATAGTACTGTTTAACAATCCACAACTTTATCTGTTGAAGCAAAAATACTATCTGTCATGTCGCCATCCGCTCGGGAAAATACCACCGGGATTGATCACTCCGCCGCCCTACCACTGTAAAATGATAGCGTGAGCTTGCGTAGCGAGTAACACGCGGGCGAAGACCAAGGCGATGACTGGATTCAATCGCACGGATGGCGGCGTAAACCCCAATTGTTTTTTAGATAGACTGAAATATTTAGGGTAGGGTTTGTGCTCTCGCCAGAAGGTAACCGTAGCAGGACTGCTGGCATAGTGCCCGGAAAACAGCGATAACAATTCGGTGTGGGTTCGATTGTTCATGAAGTACTCCTTATAAAAAGAGAGCACACTATGGTATATCGACTGACTTGGGGAGGGTGGGATTGGTTAGGCAGTTATAAACCATTTATATCCTCAATAAATTGACTCAGTAATCCCTCCTTTTATAGCGGCATGTCGTGGAATAAATGCCCGGAATGGCATGAAAAGTGAATACTTCAAGCCAAGCCGGGTTAACCACCAGCATATAACAACGGGGAGGATCAATCCCAATCAGCTCTTATATCATAGATCCCTGATTCAACCGGATCAATCTGTAGCCACCAATCGTAGCCAGCACAACTGTTACACCGCCAATGGTAATTGTAACCCTCGGGGACATAGTAATCTTCAAAGGCAGTCTGCCAATTGTTTGATCCAGCAGTTCGATACTTAATAAATATACGGGTGTAATCAGTACTACTTTGTACGCATATACCTAATCTAATCCTGTTAGTATTGTAACGACGCCACATAAAATAGTCGCTCACAAAAAGGTTTAAAAAAGCGACATTATCCAGCTCATTGTGGTAATCATAACCCGTGCTGGAATCGTCGAACCCTATAAGAGGCACATCGTCTGGACAATTCTCCATATCTTTCGCATGAAAGATTCTATCATTGTTTTCTGTGATGGTTTCGGCCAACCATACGCCACTGGTGCTGGCGCCATACAGTTTATGCATAATCTCCGGAGTCTCATGATTGTTATTCAAAGTGCGATACAACTCCAAGGGATTCAATGCATCCGCATCCACATTGGTCAGTGTACGAGTGCCTATCAACCCAATTTCTAATACTCCCATATCCTGTATTTGACCATTATCGTCAGTCAGTGCGATAAATTGAAACTCTTGGGTATTTCCGAACTTAACTGTATCAATCACCTTCGAATTGGCCTGAACGTAAAGACCAAGAGACAGCAGACTCACAATTAATATAATCCTGCCTTTTAATTGTAGCATTTTTTCATCCTCGATTATCGTTTAAAGCTTTTGAGCAAGTCTCAGCAATAGTATGAGGATGGATTTCTCAGTATAAAATCCCCAATTTTAGGGATGAAATACGCTAATTTATTGTGTATATGGAAAAGTTGCTGGGTACTTTGTTGATTGATCTTATCAGATCAATCAATCTTTTTTCACACTACATCCGATATAATCATTCAGCGGAAATTACAACGTGAAATACAGAATCATCAACGCTTTTCTGTTTCTCCAACGGGGCGACATGAAAATAGTATACCGGCACTCAACACCATTCTTTAAATGGCCGAGTATGGCTGTTATGGCGAGATCTACCTGAAAAATTTGAACGTCGTCACGACTTCTACATGCTTTTGAATCGTTTGGCCAAGTAAGGGGCGCGGCCAGCATCTTTCTGGATCTCCACTACAAGGATGTGATCAATATCCAGGTCTATTATATCTCTCTTAATTTCACGACTGTAAATGTGTATCCAGACGACATTGGTGCTTTCAAAAACGGTCCTAAATCTTTCGGTAAATCACGAGCAGGCCGAGCCAGCGAGATTCATTTGCTTACAATTAAGCATAACCGCATCGTTGTATTTTCTCTGCCCTGGGAGCCGGCTTGGGAGGTGCCGGGAGACCGAAAATTGCTTAAAACCCCTAAGAAATGTGGCTGAGAGGAGGCCAAAATGATCATAGACATGCCTGCGAATGTAATGAAACCAGGCAACTGGTATTTGAACTGGAAAGGAGGCCTGTCTCGCCATCAATAAGTGGCCTATTGAGTACCTGGGAATATGACAGAAAGACGTGTAAGAAGCAGAATGAAGCGGGTAGATTGTTTCGGCGCCTGAGAGACTCAGGAAGTATTTTGTCTCACTTTACAAGCTGGATGTCATCATCAGGTTTTTCATGCACTTTGCGTCAATTATCGATATTTTAATTAGCGAGAAATGGTTTAGATAAGTTAAATACGCCGCCAAATAGTTAATACTTCCGCTACTCAGGTTGATTATCTTTTTCTGTGGGAGGTCGATAGATAAATCGGTAGTACCGACAGCAGCTCCCCCTGCTGAAATCTTGATAAGATACATCAAATCTTTTTTACGCCCATACCAAAACCAAACCTATTTCATCCCCAAATTCAGGGATATTGTTCCAGGAGGGTCATCATCATAATACTGCTGAGGTCAATTCAAAGCCCTCAATCATTGGAGGAAAGGAAAATGATTTATTGTCAAAGTAAAGCTATCGCACTCGCAGGATTGTTATCCCTCGGCCTATGTGCCCAGGCGGATTCCAAGGTGCTTGATACTGTCAAGTTTGATAATGGTAAAGAGTTTCAATTTATCGCACTGACTAACAATGGTCAGGTACAAGATATCGGCGTTTTAGAATCTGGACCAGTTGGCACTCGGTCCTTGGCGGACATGGGTGCAGGTGACTTGAATCCTTTGGATCTTTATTATGCGTTGACTGAAAATCGGGAGGCACCGGAGGTTATGCGTAAGCTATATAGCGCCAGTGTCGGAAGTGCCTGGTTGGCTGAAGCATTCAAAGAAAATAGCGACATAACGTTTCCCACTGCGATTTTAGCGCCTTGCGAGGATAATTGGTTTCTCGCTCGATTCGGTGATTTACAGGTTGGCTATGATCATCACGATGGTCCCGATAATGGCGCTTATTTAAATACTCACATCGGCAGTTATTTCTGGTGGCGTCGTCATAATATTGACAAGGTGCATATAGGCGTATGCGTACAGAGCAGCAACGATTACACCCATGTATTTTTTAAATATCGAACTGCTGGCTCAAATACTTGGCAGACTGCCTTTGAGAACTACTATGTCCCCCAGGGTTACTATTACCACTGGCGGTGTAACAGCTGTACTGGCTACGATTGGTGGCAAGAACATGATCCGGTCAAATCCGGCATTTATGATATAGGGGCTGATTGGAGTTGATTCTTCGCCTGATACATAAAAAATACCCGCTCTGAATCAATCCATATCAGAGCGGGTTGTAGAACTGGCAGAGAATTTGATGAGGCTTGATGGGCACTAATAGATATATTCGTTATAGGTGTAAAAAGTTATCACTTTGTCAAATAGGTTGTCGAAGGCGAGTACGGTGTTCAAGACTGAGCCCACTCATCCATTGATTACCACAAAAGGCGAGAGTAAACACCAACGATTTAGCCCGGGTTGCCCTTGCCTGCGAATAAAGAGATTAGCTTGGCAAGATTGTAATATATTGCGATAAATGAAATTTTTGGGCAGTTTGTGCAAGTTTGCCACCACAAGGAGATTCTGTTGCTGCCAAGGCGATACAGGGTGGCAGTGCCCACGCGTCTTTTCAGGCGTTCGCAAGTGGGCTGGAACGCGGAATCCAAGCACAACTGGTCGTGATCGTTCAGCCCCTCAAAGCCGGCAGCAAGTGCCAGCAATTTCTGTCGTACCGGTTGTTCGGTGCTGTGCTCCATTGTGGCAGGATCTCAGGGATCATGGACAGCATCCGCGACGGAGCGAGCTAATCCAGGCGACGGTCGCACTCTCTCAGGATTAGCAGGCTGGCAAAGGGGGTCAAATCGCCAGTAGTGAAAACGGCAGTTTGGTATGGCACCAATTCATGCAGCTTCTACCGGGATTAAAAATAAGGCGGCAGAAGAGTGACTATTCCCCTGTATAGTACTGTACATCTCCCCTGGTGAGTGACACCCCAATTCAGAGTTTCCGTTAGGGAATCCGTATACCCTGGTGTGGAGGGCAGCTTACTGGCCCATCTGCTCCCGCCGAGAACAGGAGGGCCCTGTGGCCAGCAGATCACAGCAATGTTCAGTTAGCATCCTCGCTTCCATTATCAACCGGCACATCCAAGAGTCCTGAAATTGGCTCGTCCAATCACCCTCTTTGTTGATGCTGCCACCATGCACTTTACCGTGAACCAATGCTGGTAGCAGAAAGCCTGCCCGATGGTTATGGTCCTCAATTTTTCACCGACTGAAGCTGACATCCAACGAGCTGCGCAGCCCTGGGTGAAAGTCTCCTGTGTTAACTCCCTCTTAACCGCCGCGACGATAGGCTAGGCCCCTGTTTCAGGAGTTTCGAATTATGATCTATCGCCCACTGATACTCACGATGATATTTCTGACATCGGGGCAGGTGCTCTCCCAGCCGTCCTCCACTCCGGTCTTCGTCGCGGAGGTAAAGCGTGTCGAATGGGTTGAGCCAATCGAAGCTTTGGGAACCCTGCAAGCCGATGAAAATGTGATTATCACCTCGACGGTCACCGAAAAGGTAACCCGGATCAATTTTGAAGACGGCGACCGGGTAACCACCGGCGATCTGCTGCTTGAAATGGATGCCTCGGAAGAACAAGCACTGCTGTCCGAGGAGCGGTCTCGACTGAGTGAAGCGGAGCTGCAGATCAGGCGACTCAACCCGCTGATTGCCAAGGGCAGCGCTTCGGAATCGGCACTGGATGAGCAGGTACTCAAGAAGCAGACTGCCCAGGCACGCATGGAGGCCATCCAGGCGCAGATACGCCAGCGGCGAATCCTGGCTCCTTTCGACGGGATTATTGGTCAACGCAATATCAGCGTTGGCGCACTGGTGCAACCGGGAACTGTGGTTACCACCATCGATGACGACCTGACCATGAAGCTGGACTTTTCAGTGCCGGCGCGTTTTCTGTCGCTCCTGACACCCCATTCTGAGGTAACGGGAACCACCGCCGCCTGGCCGAACGAGGTATTCCGTGGCAGCCTGAGTAGTGTTAACAGCCGAATTGACCCGGTCACCCGCTCCATCTCCGTTCGCGCGATATTGCCAAACCCCGACCAGAAACTGCGCCCGGGCCAGCTGATGCGAGTGCGCCTGCTGCCACCGCCCAGGTCGGCGCTGGTGATTCCGGAGGAAGCGCTGATGAGTCGCGGTAGGCAGGAGTTTGTCAGGCGTATCACCACTAAAGACAAGCGCACAGTGGCCACACAAGTTGCAGTGACCATTGGCGCCCGTCTCCAGGGCGACGTGGAGATTCTGGCGGGCCTCGCAGAGGGGGACCAGGTAATAACTCACGGCAATATCCGCCTCAGGCCCGGAGCTGTAGTGGAAGTGAAAGCCGTACAGGCAGATGACAACCAATTGGTGGACCTGCTGGCACAGCCGCGCTCTGAGGAGCTGACGCCGTGATTTTGTCTGATATCTCTGTCAAGCGGCCCGTTTTTGCCAGCGTGCTGTCGATTTTACTGGTGGCATTCGGGTGGGTCGCGTTTGAGCGTTTGTCCCTGCGTGAATACCCGCATATTGATCCGCCGGTTGTCACCATCGAGGTTAATTATCCGGGTGCGCCAGCCAATATTGTCGAGACCCGCATCACCGAGGTGGTGGAGGAACACATAGCGGGTATAGAAGGTGTGCGGTTTATTGAATCCTCTTCCCAGGATGGCCGGTCCCGCATCACCCTGGAATTTTCCATCAACCGCGATATCGATGCGGCGGCCAATGATATACGGGACCAGATCTCCGGTATTGCCGATGACCTGCCGGTGGATGCCGACCCCCCGGAGGTACAGAAAGTCGACAGTAATGACGATGTGATCATCTGGCGGAATTTAACCAGTGACAGCATGACCGTACAGGAGCTGACCGATTACGCACAGCGCTTTCTGGTTGATCAGTATTCCACTGTGGATGGCGTTGCCCGGGTGCGTATCGGTGGTGGCCAGGATACCGCCATGCGCATCTGGCTGGACCGGGAGGCAATGGCGGCCCGCAATTTAAGTGTTGGCGACATCGAGGCTGCACTACGCGCCGAGAATGTGGAGTTGCCGGCGGGCAGGCTGGAATCTGAAACGCGGATCTTTCGCGCCCGGGTTAACCGACAGTTTATTGAGCCGGAGGATTTTGCCTCCCTGGTGGTTGGTCGGGGTGGAGATAATTACCTGGTTCGCCTGGGCGATATCGCTGAAGTCGAACTGGGTGTGGTGGAGGATAGAACCTTTTTCCGTGGCAATGGCGTGCCCATGGTGGGCATCGGGATTATCCGCCAGTCCACCGCGAATACTATCGAGGTGGTCAACGGTGTACTGGAATTGACCGAACGTCTCAACCAGAGTCTTCCCCAAGGCATGTCAATCGAGGAAAGCTATAACGCGGCGGTGTTTATCGAGGCATCCATTCACGAAGTGTATTTCACACTCCTGGTTGCCATCGCCTGTGTGGTCCTGGTTATCTACCTGTTTCTCGGCCGGGTCCGCGCCATGTTAATCCCCGCGGTAACGGTACCGGTTTCGCTGGTGGCAACTTTTATTGCCATGTATGCGTTTGGTTTTTCCCTGAATTTACTCACCCTTCTGGCACTGGTGTTGGCCATCGGCCTGGTGGTCGATGATGCCATTGTGATGCTGGAAAATATTGTCAGGCGCATGCAGGAATATGGCGAACCGCCATTGATTGCCGCCTACCGCGGCGCCAAGCAGGTGGGGGTTGTGGTGATCTCCACAACGGTGGTGCTGATTGCCGTCTTTGTGCCTATCACGTTTCTCGAAGGGGATATCGGCCGGCTGTTCACCCAGTTTGCGCTGACCATCGCCGCCGCTGTCAGCCTGTCGTCACTGGTGGCCCTGACGCTCTGTCCCATGCTGGCTTCCAAGCTCCTGAAATCCAGCCACAATGACGCCCAACCCGGCCGCCTGGTCAGGTGGGTGGACTCGGCCTCAAACAGGTTGCGCGATCGTTATATCCGCCTGTTGAAGCTGGCGTTGAGACGACCACTGATCGTCTCCCTGGTGGTCGCCCTTGTGGCCGGGGTGAGCATTATGGCCTACCCGCGTATAGCCCAGGAATTCACGCCCTATGAAGACCGGGGGGCATTTTTCCTGATTGTGAATGGCCCCGAGGGCGCCAGCTATGCCTTTATGGAAGAGTATATGGATGAGATTGAACACCGCTTGATACCCCTTGTTGACAATGGGGAAATCAATCGGTTATTGGTCCGCACCCCCCGCTCTTTCGGCAATATCGAAAATTTCAATTCCGGTTTTGCTATCGCGGTATTAAATGACTGGTCCGAGCGCCGCCCCGCCAACGCGATTATGGCCGATGTACGTGCTGCCCTGGCAGACCTTCCCGGGGTTCGCGCTTTCCCGGTGATGCGACAGGGGCTGGGTGGGGGCGTCAGCAAACCGGTACAGTTTGTTCTTGGAGGCAGTAATTATGATGCGCTGGCCGAATGGGTGCAGATACTGCAAGAACAAATAAACACCAATAATCCTGGACTGAGTGGCGTCGATACCGATTACAAGGATGTCCGCCCACAATTGGACTTCACGGTTGATTACGACCGGGCGGCAGACCTGGGGGTGAGCATTACCGAAGTGGGGCGCACCCTGGAAACCATGATGGGGGGGCGCAGGATCACCACCTACCTCAACAACGGTGAAGAATATGATGTGATTGTTGAGGGCATGCGGGATAACCAGCGCTCCCTGACTGACGTCAGCAATATCTATGTGCGTTCAAGCCGCTCTCCGCAACTGATCCCCCTCTCCAACCTGGTGGATATCCAGGAGTATGGCGCGGCTGAAACCCTGCCCCGCTTCAATCGCATTCGCTCCATTACCCTGGAGGCAAACCTGAGCGAAGGTTACAGCCTGGGGGAAGCCCTGAGTTACCTGCAACAGCTGGTTCGCACCCATTTGCCGCCCGAAGCTATGATCGACTACAAAGGGCAGAGCCGGGATTTTATTGAGTCAGGCAGCTCGATTTTATTTGTCTTTTTACTGGGATTGTTGGTGGTCTATTTGGTCCTGGCCGCTCAGTTCGAGAGCTATATCCACCCCCTGGTTGTGATGGTGACCGTGCCCTTAGCCTTGGCGGGGGGATTGCTGGGGCTCTATTTTACCGACAACTCGCTGAATATTTACTCGCAGATCGGCCTGATTATGCTGGTGGGGCTGGCGGCCAAAAACAGCATCCTGATCGTGGAATTTGCCAACCAGTTGCGCGATCGGGGCATGTCGTTCGACGCGGCCCTGATGGAAGCCTCATCCACCCGTTTCCGGCCTATCCTGATGACCGGGTTGACGACCATTGCCGGCACCATACCGCTGGTCCTCACCAGTGGCGCCGGCGCGGAAACCCGGATCGCCATTGGCACTGTCGTGCTGGCGGGCGTAATGATGGCAACGGTGTTTACCCTGTTTATCGTCCCGGTTGCCTATCAGTTCATCGCCCGTGGAACCGGCTCGCCAGGCGCCATCTCCCGCGCCATCGCCGAAGCCGAATCACCCGCGGTGTTGGAACAGGGGTAAAAGGTGATGCGACTATACATCCTTGGGTTCTGTCTGATCCCCTTTCTGGTGAGCTGCCGTGGCCTCCCTGCACACCCGCTATTGACCCCGTCGGGGGCAAGTCCCGTCACCGACTACAGTTCCTTCGAGCAATACATCGCACAAACTGAACAACTACTGGCAAGGCACCGATACTTCCTCACCGGGGATGTGCAGGCGGAAATCACCGCCAACCTGCCGTTCGAACGCTTCCCGGACCAGCCCCTGCAACCGACACGCGGTGTACTGCTGGTCCACGGGCTCGGGGATTCGCCCTGGTCCTTTGTGGATATTGCCGGGTCATTGAGCCGGCATGGCTTCCTGGTGCGCACCCTGTTGCTGTCCGGCCATGGAACCCGGCCCGCAGATTTGCTTATTGCCGATCACGATAGCTGGCAACAGGAGGTCCGCCGACAGGTTGCGCTGCTAAAAGCTGATGTTGAGGAAGTGTATCTGGGAGGATTTTCGACCGGAGGCAATCTGGCATATCTTGAAGCGGCTGCAGATCCGTTGATCAAGGGCCTGATACTGTTTTCACCGGGATTTCAATCCGGCCAGCCGCTGGCAAGGTTGACACCGCTGCTCAGCCGCTTCAAGCCCTGGCTGTTTGTGCCGGACCCCGAAAGGCTCACAAACTATACCCGTTACGCCAGTATGCCCACCAACGGGTTTTCCCAGTACTATAAAACCAGTGCCAAAACTTTATCCAGCCTCAGCAGGGAAAAGTTCCGGCGGCCGGTGTTTATAGCGCTGAGCGAACACGACAGTGTCCTGCACAGTGCAGAAATACACAGACTGTTTGTTGAGCATTTTACCCATCCGCAAAGCCGGTTTATGTGGTTTGGCACCTCACCGCCAGACTTGGCAGATGCGCGCACCCTTTTTATTGACAGCAGGGTTCCCGCCCTGCGGATCAGCAATATGTCCCACATGGGTATGCTCTTTTCTCCGGATAACCCCTACTACGGAATCCATGGCAGCGAGCGTATTTGCCACAATGGGCAAGAGGCTGAGGGGGCCGGCAATGATTGTCGCAGCGGTGGCGAAGTTTGGTACAGCGCATGGGGCTATAACGAACCGGGCAAGATCCATGCGCGCCTGACATTCAATCCCTATTTTGAGGTGATGATGAAAGAAATAAAATCGACTTTTACCCTATAGCTGCACAAAATCCCTCGCTTTATCTGGATTGGATGGAACCTTCCCTGGCGAAGGTGCCTTTCGGTGCGTCTCTGTGTATCGATGAACGTGGTTAGACCTTGAAAAGGAAAAAAACCCAGGTTTTTCTGCTGGGATAGACGATAGGGCTCTTGTGAATGCCCCCAGTGGGGGCACTGAACCAACAAGCCGGTACTGGTCTGGAACATGCTCTCTCGGGCTGCGCACGGCTGCCGGGGTAAGCCCGGATTTGGTCAAATTCTCCGGCGACGGGATATCAGGACCTGATCAGCGGATACGTGCGTGGTATGAGTTCGGGAACAGGTTTCTGCAAAATCCCATTTCGAGAACCCTGTTCCCTGGAACAAGTGGTTTTACTCTCTGTTTGGCAAAGCTCTGGGAAATTTTAGGCCAAATGGTTCCAGCACTGATAGGCCCTATCCCTGCTGCCGGAAAATTATTGTGAAAAAATATGGTCTTATGGACATCTATCAGCAGATAGCCTAGCGATTGGTAACTGTAACTGTCCTCCGGGAATGAATCCGGGTATCTGTGGCGAGTGACCGTGGATTTTCCGATTAAGGCAATGGGTTTATGGAAGCAACAGTCAGTAACCTTTTGCGCAGGGTATGTCCAGGTAGATAGCACCGAAAGATATATTCGCAACAGACTGTGAGAAAATTGTGGGAAAAACCCATTGATATCGTATCTGGCAAATCGCTATTGCACAGGAGTTCACACATGACAGTGATTGTGGTTGAAGATGACCGTGCTTTGGCAAGTACCATCATCGATTATCTGGAAATCGAAAATATTGTCTGCGACTACGCTAGCGATGGTGTCAATGCCCTTGATCTGATTCGCGCGAACAGCTATCAGGTCATCGTTCTGGATATCAACCTGCCCCGTATAGATGGTTTGCATGTTTGCAAACAACTGCGCGCCAGCGGCAATACCACCCCGATCATTATGCTCACCGCGAAAGACAAGCTGGATGACAAATTGAACGGTTTTCGAGCGGGAACGGATGATTACCTGGTCAAACCCTTTGCCATGGATGAACTGGTTGCACGAATTCGTGCCTTGAGCGGCAGAGTGAGCGGACAAACCACAAAGATATCCGTCGGGGACCTCACCCTGGATCTGGACCAGAATATCGCCAGCCGCGGGGAGCGTGTCCTAAAACTTTCCCCTACCGCTTTTAAACTGCTCGAAATACTCATGCGGGCAAGCCCCAGGGTAGTCAGTAAACAAGTCTTGATCCACTCAGTTTGGGGGGACAATGATACAGAGGTCAATAACCTGAAAGTCCATATCCATCATATACGAAAGCAGGTCGACCAGCCGGAGCAAGCTCCGCTGGTCCACACAATCAAACCCTCAGGTTATGTCGTGAAGCCCGCCTATGAAAATTAGGACCCGCCTCAATGTCGTTTTTACGGTTACCTGTATTCTCGCCTGCCTGGTCATGTCGCGGATATTCTTTGTATTGATGTTCGATTATTTCAAAGAGGGGACTGCAACCGCCACCAAAACCTTTCTTGAGGATGCTGCCAGTCAAGACGAATCCGGGAATACAACCCAGTTCGAGATTTATATCCGCAAAGATTGGAATCATTTTCCGGAAGACTTCAAACAACATGCGGGAAAGCTCCCATCGGCAGAAGGCGATATGGTCAAGTTCAAGGCTGATACGCCATTACTTCATGCTCCCGACAAACTTTATTATGTATTACTCACACGGAATAAATTAGGGGATAAAGTCTATGTTGGCAAGCGGGTTGACTGGCACAAAACCGAAATCATGATCGGCAACCTCAGTGTCTCTGTCTACTGGAGACTGTTATTACTCAGTATATTTTTCTCGGCAATTTTTGCTGTTTTCCTGCTATTTATCCTGAGAACCATCGTGTCGCCGCTGGAATCCCTTAAAGCCTGGGCTCAGGAAATTTCTGCTAAAAATATTACGGATAAAAAGACATCCTACCCAAAATTTCGCTACAAGGAAATTTCAGATATCGCTGAAATTATCACTGACAGCCTGACCAGAAGGCAGGAGAGTATCGACAGGGAAAAAGAATTTCTTGAGTTCTCAAGCCATGAGCTGCGATCTCCATTGGCTGTCATGAAGAGCAATGTTGACTTGTTAAAGAAGCTCGACCTCCATTATCCAGACAAGCTGGATATTGCACTCAGCCGCCTGGATTTTGCCACTACCACCATGTCACGCCTGGTGGACACTTTTCTCTGGCTGAGCCGTGGCGACAACCAGCCCATTGCCCCGGAGATCATTGACCTTGAGGCACTGGTTACCCAGGTGGCCTCCGAAATGCAGTACCTGACCAGGGGAAAGCCGGTATCGATACAAATCAACACCAGCCCCTATGAAACCTCACTCCCCCTAATGCCGTGTCTTATCCTGTTGAGAAACCTGGTTGGCAATGCTTTTCAGCACGTATACGAAGGAACCATAGTGATCCATCAAGAGGCCGATTCCATTCGAATAGTAAACAGGCATCACGCCGTAGCCAGCGGGCATAATTCCGGATTTGGCCTTGGACTCAGGCTGGTTGAAAAGATCTCGGCTCAATACGACTGGGAGGTGGATATCGTCAAGTCAGACGCCTATTTTCAGGTTTCGGTCAGGTTTTGCCGGCTCATTTGAGCGTTAAGCGCTGATCCCGGCGCGCGAGCCCTGAAGCGCCCGGTGTGGCCCTCTGGCTTCCGCCACAAGGTGTGAGACCGATATAAAGTACACAGGGGCGGGCCGACCTGATCGCAACGGCCTGCCTGAACCACTCTCTCAGCTGTGTCACGGCGCAATGAGTTCCCACTGTGATCGCTCCAGTGGAATCTTGTCGCAATCATCCAAAAACAGGGTTCTCCACCGGTCCCGGCTGCTCAACGTTTGAGCCGACCGGTTGCCAACAACCACACAAAGATTGGAGTCGCCAAGTTCCAGTTGTTTATTGTGATTAAATGTAAATTGCTTTTGCATGGAAGGGCTGGCGAATACCCCGTGTTCTACACAGGGTTTCAGCATCAAGCTGGTACCAGGCAATACCGTAGTTCCGGTTCCCATAGCGGTGACGCATTGGTTGAAAGCCGGGAAGAACAACATGTTGTCTTTATTATGTTCCACCAGCCCATCGGGTGCGGCTCCTTCCTTGCAGTTATGTGCAACAAGCGGCTTGTCTGCCCGAAAATGGCCCCTAACCCCCTGCACATCGAAACAGTACCCATCGTTTGCGCGATCAAGCCTGTCCATCAATCTCAGATACTTTGGCTCCTCCGCGAAGGCCTGGGTCCAGCCAAGCAGTAGAAATAGAATAACCCAGATGTATGACCGCATTGTATGAATCATTGTTTATGGCAATCCTTCAGCAAAGTAATGAATGCGACACCCCGGCCACCGGCCAGCCAGAGTCCAAACAAGATTACAGCAAATGATCAGATCGCCAAAAACAGTTTCTCTGCCGGGTTTTTCAACACATGAAGAAACTGGCAATACCAATATGCAACTGCTGATGCTCGGTACTCTGCAGGAGGTCATCAGCCGCTCTTGATGGCGTGGGGATGGTCATCCCCACGCACCCTGGGTGACCGGTACAGCATTGGAGATTACAGGGGGTTGCTGTTCTCATCGATGGCCTCTACACGCAACCCATCCGGATTGGTATCCTCCGCATCCGGAATCCACTGGCCAATACATGCGCGGTCCGCAATACAGGGATCTGTCAATGTCGCTAAAAACGCCATCAAGTCGTCGAATTGCTGATTATTCAAATCCACATCTTGCAGACTTGGGAGGCCCTCGGCACGATTCTGCAGAAGCGTGTTGATTGCCAGTTGGGTATTTTCCAGCATATTGGCTGCCTGAATCGTTGCATCCAGCTGTGTCCAATCATATCCGTCCAATGCCGCCTGCGGATTCAAATGGTGGCGCACCGCGTTTTCCAACGTTGTATATGCCCCGGCATGCCCCCAGGGGCCGGTCGCCGTGGTGTTGAGCAGTGTCGGTGTGCGGAAGGCATATCTGTCCTGCTCATCCCCGGTTTCTCTGAAGCGGCCAAAATCCTCATCGCCATACACGCCATCCCCTTTACCGCGACCTATCTGCGGCATAGCCACCACATGGAACTGCTCATCAGTAAAGAAATCGCCCGAGTGGCATGAAGCGCAATCGGCCCCGCCCTCGTCGACACTGCGAAAGAAAACCAATGCACCGCGTTTGGCACTATTGCTGATGGCTGAGCTGTCACCTTGCACATAGGCCTTCCAGGGTGTCTCTACAAATACCTGGGATTGCTCATAAGCGGCTATGGCTTTGGTGATATTTTCAAAGGTGATGAGTTCTTCTGCGCTGCCCCCGACAGCGTTGAAGGCCGTTTGAAATTCAAACAGCCATTCGTTTGGCAACAATGCCCCGCCCGGTGGTGTGCCATAGCCGCCAATACGCTGCGCCAGAAACGCGCGCACTTCGGCATTGGTGGTGCCGGCCATCAGGCCAAAGTCTTTCATTTCTTCTGGCGAAGTCACCGGGAATCGCGCTTGTGCAACCGTGAGATTGTCCCCCGCCTTGGGGTCTGCTTCACCAAAACGCACATCCGGTGTGCGGATGCCCCTATTGTCATCACCGTTAACGCCTGGCGTTTTCCCCAGGCTTTCAACCCGGCCATCGTGAAACAACACCTGGTCCCACAAACCAATATTAAAGGTGGACGGTGCGTTTCTGGGGACGGTTGGGCCACCATCAAAGTGTTCTCCGGCCATGCTGTGAAATCGGCCCGGACCCAAAAGATCCTCAATCTCAGCGTCAACCCCAACGGGCAGCGACAAATTATCACCACCACCCAGTACAGGATGATGGCAGCTGACACAGGCCACATCCATATCCCCGCCTAATGCCTTGGAGAAAAACAACTTCATCCCCAATTGGACAACAGGGTCGTCAACAACCGGGAGGTTGCGCCCTGCTGCGGGGTCACCACTCAAACCCATGGAGGTAACCAATTCGCGCACTTCAGAATTCAGTTGCTTATCGATCAAGTCCTGCCCGGCGTTTGAGTCTTGCTGATCCCTTTTCTCACAACCTGCTGTCACTACTGCAAAAAAAACAGCAAGCCATAGCATGCTGAATTTATTCTGAAAATATCTTGAACCGCTCATCATCTTGTTCTCTTACTACTGTCTTCTCTTCTTTTGTTCTTGTTGCTCGCGCATTTCTGCCTGGTGCAACCACAAGGCAAGATTGGATATTTTGTCAATGCTATTTTGGTTACCCGGCACTCCTCTAGCCTAAAGTGTTACTTTGTTTATGAAATACCCAGGGCCTGTTGAATCGCCTGGTAAAAGCCTCCCCTGCCGGTGCGCTATGGCGATACCCCGGCAATTGGCATGGCCTATGTTCCACTTGCCCGTTCAAAGGTGTTTCCCGAGTCTATCATTTGGGCCATAGCAGAGTTTGTGGCTGTAATCGTCTGTAATCCCCATGACTCCCGCTTTTCCGTGGAGGGCACGGTCTGCGTGGTGTCAATGATCTCCACTTGCCTGAGGTGTGCGGAGCCGTTTTTGGCGGCTCACAACGGTGTTTATCTGCAAGGACCGATGTTGATAGCGCATACACTGTTGCTGGGTGCGGGAATTTCCGCGGCAACCTGCCTGCGGACGATGATTCCGGCAGTGAGCGTCTAACAAGAGTTATGGAAATTTGGGTTGCAGGTCTGGCAGGCGTGGTAGACGCGGCATAAGTCCGTGTTATTCGACCCGCGCACCTGGGTGATGGCCGGGCAATCCGGGCGGTTGCCCGCCGCCCGGATCGGTGTTTTGACACTAACTGCCCCTTGCACTGGTAAGCCTCCAGACTCAGTACACATAGACGGCGCCAGCATTATAATCAAAAGGATCATCAGCACTATTGCTCTGATCATTACCGATTCCGGTGGCATCGCTGTCTTCATCGGGTGCACCCACGGCCAGGGTATTGCCGTCTCCGCTTAAACTGACCGAACTACCAAATTCGTCGCCGATGTCCGTATTGCTGGCCTTGACATAGGCCTGCTCGAACCAGCTGCCCGCGTTGCGACGAAACACATAGACAGCACCGGACCTGGAGGCAGCATTATTTAGTGAATTAGCATTGACTCCGGTGGTGCGGCTGTCTTCCTTGATTGCCCGCACCGCCAGGGTGTTACCATCGGCGCTCAGGCTCACAGCCGCACCAAAGCCATCGTCTGTATCCGTATTGCTGGCCTTGATATAGGCCCGCTGATCCCAACCAATCACAGCATCGCGACTAAACACATAGACAGCACCGGATCTGAAGGCATTATTATTTTGTTGGTCTGCATCGATTCCGATGACATTACTGTCTTCACCCTCAGCCCCCACCGCCAGGGTGTTGCCATCGGCGCTCAGACTGACGCTCGTACCAAAAAAGTCCGCCTCACCGGTATTGCTGGCCTTGATATAGGCCTCCTGATCCCAGCCAGTCACAGCATCGCGGCTAAATAGATAGACAGCACCGCTCGTTTGCGTTTGGCGAAAATCATTGCCTTGGTTGCCATTCACCCCGGTGGCGGGGCTGTCTTCACCGTTGGCCCCCACCGCCAGGGTATTACCATCGGCGCTCAGACTCACAGCACGACCAAACAGATCATTTGCCTCGCTATTGCTGGCCTTGATATAGGCCTGCTCGGCCCAGATACCGTTATTTTGGGCAAACACATACACAGCGCCAGAGTCGCGGGCGCCGCCATTGCGCGGCCCCTGGCTGCTGACCCCAGTGGCCTGATTGTCTTCACCGGCCGCCCCCACCGCCAGGGTATTGCCATCGGCGCTCAGACTCAGGGAACTACCAAAACTCATGCCGGCATCCGTATTACTGGGCTTGATATAGGCCTGCTGGACCCAGCCATCATCATCGCGGGTAAAGGTGTAGACGGCGCCGGCAGCTGGAAACGGGTTAACCTCCTGGCCAGTGCCGTTGACCCCAGTGGCATTGCTCTGTTCACCAAATGCCCCCACCGCCAGGGTATTGCCATCGGCACTTAGGCTCACAGCCCCACCAAAGCTATCGCCTGTATCCGTATTGCTGGCCTTTATATAGGCTTCCTGGACCCAGCTGCCGTCCTGTTGAACAAATAGATACACAGCGCCGGCATTAACGGCAGCGTTGTTGCTCTGACCAGCCGGGTTAATACCCACAGCATTGCTGCTTTCACGGGATGCCCCCACGGCCAGGGTACGACCGTCGGCACTCAGGCTCACAGAGGAACCAAACCCGTCACGCCTGTCCGTATTGCTGGCCTTAAAGTAGCCGATACTGCCCACCAGGGTGCCGCTGACCGAGACGGGATCCGAGTCGATACACAGCTCCCCAGCACCCCGGCCGGCACAAGCTTGCAGGATATATTGCGCATTGGTACGGGCGTAGAGGGGCACCTCCAGTGGCAGAGTACCCGTTGTCACCTCTTCGCCAACCGGGCTAAAGCCGGAAATACCATCGGGGTTTTCCAATAGCCGGTAATGGCTAGCGCCGGCAACCTCGGTCCAGTCAAAACGAAAACGCTTGACGGCCTCAAAATTCAACGTGACATCCTGCACCTTCTCCAGGGAAGGCACAGTGAGCGTCACCGTATTGCTGACAATCCCATCCTGACTGGCGGACACCGTCGTGCCACCCACGCCCACAGCAGTGACTTCACCCTGGCTATCTACGGTGGCAATGGCGTTGTCATCGCTATTCCAGTTGGCACTGCTGGTGATATCGGCGGTACTGCCATTGCTAAAGGTACCCTGGGCGCTTAATTGCAAGCGGTTGCCCCTGGCCAGGCTGACCGTGGACGGTGTCACCTGGATGGCGGTTAATACGGCAGCGGTGACTGTGACCGCCACAGTATTACTGACAATGCCATCCTGGCTGGCAGACACCGTCGTATTGCCCAGACCCGTTGCTATCAGTTTGCCCTGAGTATCTACGCGGGCAATCGCCGTATCGTCACTGCTCCAGCTCACACTGTCGGTCACATTAGCCGTAGTGCCATCACTAAAGGTGCCCTCGGCGAAGAGCGGCTCGCTGCTGCCCAGGGCCAGGCTGGCGCTCGCCGGTATCACTTGGAGACCGGTTAACGCCGCGGGGGTAACCGTAACTGCCACCGGGTTGCCGGCAACCCCATCTTTACTGGTGGACACGGTCGCGCTGCCTTCGTCTACCGCGGTCAGTTGGCCCCCGCTATCCACCGTAACAATATGGGTATCGCTACTGCTCCAACTAACGCTATCAGTCAAATCCGCCGTAGTACCGTCACTAAAGGTACCCTGGGCGGTGAGCTGTTGCGTGGTGCCCTTGGCCAGACTATTGCTGGCCGGCGTGACCTGAATCGCGGTTAATACCGCACCGGTGATGGTGACTGTGGCGGTATTACTAACAATCCCCTCCTTGCTGGCAGACACGGTGGCGGTGCCTTCGTCTACCGCCGTCAGTTGGCCACTGCTATCCACCGTAACAATATCGGTATCACTACTGATCCAGGCAACACTACTGGTTAAATCAGCGGTAGTGCCATCACTAAAAGTACCCTGGGCGGTCAATTGCTGCGTATTGCCCTTGGCCAGGCTGGGCGCAGGTGGTGTCACCTGAATACTGGTTAACACGGCGCCGGTGACATTGACCGTCACGGTATTGCTGACAATACCGCCCAAACGGGCATAGGCCGTGGTGTTACCCTCTTCCACCGCTGTGAGTTGCCCCTCCATATCTACAGTGGCGACAGCGGTATCGCCACTGTGCCAGTTGACACTGGTGAGCGTGACGATAGTGCCATCGCTGTAGCGGCCCAGGGCGGTGAGCTGTTGGGCATTGCCTTTGGCCAGGTCGACGGTGGCAGGCGTTACTTGAATCGCGGTCAATACGGCGGGGGTGACGATAACTGTTACGGTATTGCTAACAACCCCCTCCTTGCTGGCAGACACGGTGGCGGTGCCTTCGTCTACCGCCGTCAGTTGGCCACTGCTATCGACTGTCGCAATATGGGTATCGCTACTGGTCCAGGCAACACTAGTAGTGAGATCAGCCGTCGTGCCATCACTGAAGGTGCCCATGGCGGTAAGCTGCTGGCGGTTGCCCTTGGCCAGGCTGGGTGCGGGCGGTGTCACTTGAATCGCAGTTAACACGGCACCGCTCACGGTGACTGTCACGGTATTGCTGACAATACCCTCCCAACTGGCAGAAATGGTCGTATCACCTTCGTCCACCGCGGTCAGCTCGCCCTGGCTATCCACAGTAGCAATCGCGGTATCGCCACTGTTCCAGGCAACTGCATTGGTCACATCATCGGTGCTGCCGTCGCTATAAGTACCCATGGCGGTGAGTTGCTGGCGGTTGCCCTTGGCCAGGCTGGGTGCGGGCGGTGTCACTTGAATCGCAGTTAACACGGCACCGCTCACGGTGACGGTCACGGTATTGCTGACAATGTCACCCCAACTGGCAGAGGCCGTGGTACTGCCTTCCTCCACTGCCGTGAGCTCCCCCGATCTGTCCAGGGTGGCGACGGCGGTATTGTCGCTGTGCCAGTCGACGCTGTCGGTGATATCGGCACTGCTGCCGTCGGTGTAGCGGCCCAGGGCGGTGAGCTGTTGGGTATTGCCTTTGGCCAGGTCGACGCTGGCCGGGGTCACCTGGATACTGGTTAACTCGGCGCCGGTGACCGTGATCGTCACAGTATTACTCACCATACCCGCCGAACTGGCAAAGGCCGTGGTGCTGCCTTCACCCACCGCCACAAGTTCACCCAACATATCCAGGGTGGCAATGGCGGTATCGCCAATATGCCAGTCCACACTGTCGGTGAGATCGACACGGGTGCCGTCGCTATAGGTGCCCAGGGCGGTGAGTTGCTGGGCGTTGCCCTTGGGCAGACTGACCACGGCCGGGGTCACCTGGATATCGGTCAATACGGCACTGGACACGGTCACTGTCACCGTATTACTGACGATAGCGTCCTGGCTGGCAGAAATGGTCGCATTGCCTTCGTCGACAGCAATCAGCGCACCCTGGCTATCCACGGCAGCAATCGCCGTATCGCTACTGGTCCAGGCGACGCTATTGGTCAGATCCGCAGTGGTGCCATCGCTATAGGTGCCCAGGGCGGCAAGCGGTTGGGTATTGCCTTTGGGCAGATTAGCGCTGGGCGGTGTGACCTGAATGCCGGTTAAAATGGCACTGGTCACCGTGATGGCCACGCGATTACTGACAACATCGTCCCGGCTGGCAGAAATGGTGGTGTTACCCAGGTCCACTGCGGTGAGTTCACCCAGGGTGTCTACGGTGGCGATGGCGGTACTGTCGCTGCTCCAACTGACGCTGTCGGTAAGATCCAGTGTGCTGCCGTCACTAAAGGTACCCAGCGCGGTGAGTTGCCGGCTGTTGCCCTTGGGCAGGCTGGCGCTTGGCGGTGTCACCTGAATGGCGGTCAGGACGGCATTGGTGACGGTGACCGCCACACGATTGCTGACAATATCGCCCAGGCTGGCCGTGACGGTGGTGCTGCCGATCGCCACGGCCTTAAGTTCGCCCAGGGTATCCACGGAGGCGATGTCGGTATCGTCGCTGGCCCAATTGACGCTGTTGGTGAGATCGGCGGTGCTGCCATCGTTATAGCGGCCCAGGGCGGTGAATTGCTGGCTGTTGCCCCTGGGCAGCTCCACCACCGCCGGTGTCACCTGGATACTGGTCAAGACCGGGTCGGTGACGGCGACGGTGACGGCATTGCTGGTAATGCCGTTTAAACTGGCGGATATGCGGGTGCGGCCCTGACTGAGGGCCTCGACCCTGCCATCGGCATCGACAGCGGCGATGGCCGCATTGTCGCTACGCCAGTTGACGCTGTCGGTGAGATCGGCGCTGCTGCCGTCGCTGTAACGGCCCAGGGCAATCAGTGCCTGGCTGTCGCCCACGGTCAAAGACACCTCGGCCCCGATGTCGGTGGCGTCCTCGGCAGTCAATACCTGGATGGACTCCAGCGTGACCGCGGGGCGATTCCACTGCTCGGAATCACAGCCGGCCAGCATCGTGCTGATCAGGGTGGCCAAAGTGAGTAAAAGAAATTTGGTAAACGACATTGCCGGTCCTGCGGTGCTCACGGTGAGCAACACTTTTTCTGGTTAATTTTTGTTCTACACCACCCATCGGGTGCGGATGCGAGTACAGGGGTTCCTGGCCGCGAATGATAACGCAGTCTTTATCCACAGTGTTTGGGAGCTTGCCTGGAAACAGGCGAGATGTAAGAAGACCACAGGACCCGGATTCCAATAGTCGATTATATTGGAATTCAAATTGGCCCCGCAACCCGGACCGCGTGTTAGGGTGCGGGTGGGGTGTTTGCTGTTGGCCGCTGAATAGGTTGGTAAAACAACAAACCCCGGCAAGTTGCACTGCCGGGGCTTTGGCGCCACTTTTCGACCGGTTGGCTCAGGAAGTCTCTTACTGGTGGCTGTATAGAAACAGCTTTAGGGGTTCTTCAATGTGTGATGTCAAGACTTGACCCCTTCATGGTACAAGATTGGAGAAATGGCCTTTTTAATTTCTTTCTGTGGTATTTTTACTGTTTTAGACTCGTAGCCACCAAGCATAGACTTTAACTCCAAAAAGAGACATATATCTCGCGGATTTTTAACAAGGTCAAAAGCCTCTAGCGTAATGCTGCCACCGTCAATTTCCGGGGAGTACAGTCCAATTTTTATTATATAAATGTAGTCCCCAGACCTATTAGTGTTCAGGCTATCTATTGGTGCATTGCTCAGCAAAAGATCATCCAACGATTTATCGCCTATAAAAACACCCCCTCTTTTCAATAAAACTTCCTCATTCGGATTTTCACAGAAATAAACATTAGCGCTTACACGAACCCCCTTTTTTTTGGCAAAAGAAAAAATATTTTCCTTAGAAGCCAGCTTCACCATAAGTCTCGGGATATAACCACTTCTCAAGGTATATCGCCCACGATCTATTTCTTTTCCAGTTACTTCAGGAACCTCAATAAGCTCCACCCCAGAAAAACGAAGGTCACCGGGCATCGTCGATATACAACCTAGAAGACCGAACGACAGCAAAATTAGAGCAGGAATTCTAAATAGGACTCTGGTCATAATCATGGCCTGCAATATTTAATACAGATGGACATATGATCTAGAGAGCTAGCCGTGTGGTTGGTTGCATATCCATCAGGGCGAGAATTCCATGCACCACCAACTGTGGCTATGAAATTACTCTGGTGTGACCACATACCGCCAGTTGAATCATAGTTATTCCAAATCACTGCATTGTTTGCTATCGCCTGCATACTGGGCCTAGTCCACCCAACTGGATCAACGGTAACCAACTTGTATACTTGTGAACCACCCGCAACTATATGCGAAGCTGTATCAGCACCATAGCTATGAGCTACAACTGTAACCCTGCCTTTGTGATCTGAAATATAGGTTGAAAGAGCATCGGAGTCAGTCCATTCAAAATACTTAGCACTCTCTTCGCCATATTCTTCAATGTATGCTTTGTACTTATCCTGGACAACAGGGTCGCTCAACCCGCTCCCATCCCCTGCACCGCCCACAAACGCCACTTTATCGCTCCCAGTAATATTGGGTTTTTCGGTGGGCGGTGTTCCTGATCGAGCTATCGAACCCATTGCCATTGCAAAGGCCGCGGTCGCTGCCCCATTGGCAAATTTGCCCCCGGTTGCCTCCGATATAGACCCCGACACCAGCATCCTTGTCGCCAGTTGGGTATCTTTGCCAAACCCGCCGCCGACACCGGCCGATACAAATCCGTGCCCGAACTTCCCGCCTCCAATCACAGACAGTACACCGCCAAACGTGCCCCGCAACGCAAATGCGGTTGGACTCCAGCCGCCCGGCATACCCGCGAATGCGCCCGCGGAGATGCCCCCGAGGACCCCGTTTTTGAAAGCTAACGCCCAGCTACCGGTAACCTGGTAGGTCTGCACGGCATTGTAACCAGCCAATACCGCCGGGCAGGCGGCCTGTGCCATTATACAAACGCCCACCTGGACTACAGCGTTCAGTGTAGGGTTCTGTGACAGTTTATAGTGTATGGCCCGGCCATTCAGCCAGCGGTCCCGAAAACGCGTCCACTTGCTGTAGCCGCTGGGGTCGGTGTAACTGAGGGGGTTATTGTGCACGTAGGCGTAGCGGTTGTAGCCCTGCACACTGGCCACATCATCAATCACGGGGTCGGCGGAAACAAACCTTGAGAGTGTTGGGTCGTAAACCCGACCATTCATGTGTATCAGGCCCACGGCGTCGAGCATTTCGTGGCCGGTATAACCCCGGTTACTGGTGAGGTGATTGAAGCTGCCCACCCCAAGTGTGGCAATGATATTTTCCGGTGTGCCGAGCTGTTCCCAGGAGAACGGGGCCCTGCGCTTGCCCCAGGGGTCAAAACTATAGACCAGCTTATTGCCCAAGTGGTCTTTTGCCACCTGGCCGGCTTCGGTGGTAATCACATCCAGGCTGCCTTGCAGGTCCTTGAGCAGGTAGCGGGTCTCTCTGCCGGTAACCTGATCCGATTGATCCAGATTCACAGTTTCCATTGCCACTCCGGCAAGACTTCTGCGGTAATAGGCTTTGACAAAGCTGCCATTCCGGGTCCGCTCAATGACTTTTTCAACACCGCCGAGCTGTAAGGTGGTGACGCTGCCATTGCCGTTGTCATCCACCCGCTTGTAGCGGTTGCGGTCCGGGCCGTAGAGAAGGCGGGTACTGTGGCTGCCCTTTTCAATCAGGGTGGGCTTGTCGAAAACGCTGTATTGCAGGATTCGACCGCTGCCGTCACCCACCAGGTTGCCATTGTTGTCGTACTGGTAACTGATGCTGCCGATGCTGGTGACGGCGTGGGGCTGTGGGCCATTGTAGCTGTAGTTGCCCACACCGGTCTTGAAGGTGATGTTACCGCCGCTATCGTACCGGACCTCCTGTACATCTGCCTGGCTTCCGCTGTTATAGAGGTAGGCGTAGCGCAGGCGGTTGAGATCGTCGTACTGATAGACTTCTTCCAGACTTTTTTGGTAGCTGCCATCGCCGCTCTGGTCGGTTTTCGACATCAGGTTGCCAATGGTGTACCAATCATAGTGCAGGTTCTGTATCTGACCGATGCCGGGGGCAATATCGGTGAGAATATCGGTAAGACGATGGCTCCGGGGATCGTACTGATAGGTTGTGGTGAGACCGTTACCCAGCCTGACCTCCCTCACCTGGCCATGGGTGGTCATAGCTTCCACAGTGTAATAAAAACCGCTTCCGACCGGGGCCCGCAAGTCGCGCAGGCCCTGTTTGTAGCCATAGGCGTTGTAAACGGTCTCCACACCATAGAGGTAGTCGCCCTGTTGGCCCACCTGCTGGTTGCTGGCGTCGAAGTTTTTTACAGCACGGCTGTACTTGTCGTAGGTGACTTTTTCGAAGAAGTCACCGTCACCGCCGATCAACCCCAGGGAAGTGGTGGTTTCCCCCAGGCGACCGTACTGGTCGTAATGCAGTAACTTGAGGTGACCGAGATCTTCCAGGTTGGGGCTGCAGCCACCCTGAATGGCCACCGGCGCCTGGGCGACGGCCACCAGTTTGCCATCGAACCGGTAGAGGGAATCGCAGCCCGGGTCTTGATCGTAGTACCAGCGGGCGAACTGCTGCAGGTCACCATTTTGGCTGAGCGAGTCGAAGTTTTTGTAATCCGCACGGGTGATCATACGCCCCAGGGCGTCGTAGGTCATGGCGGTACCCTGAGCCTTGGCATCCCTCTGCCAGTGCAGTTCGCCAAAACCGGTGTAGCCGTAGGTCCAGGTACCCTTGTCCGGGTCGATCATTTTGTCTTTGCGGCCCAACTGGTCGTATTCGATACTGGTAAGTGCCGTCTGGAGGCCGCTGCTGTCGAGTACCTTGACGTTTTTCAGCTGGCCGTCAGCGTAGTAGCTGTATTGCAGCTTGCCACCGATAGCGTCCGTGATTTCAACCGCCTCACCGAGGAGATTGTTTTGCGTGGTTTTACTCTGGCCACAATTGGTCACTGTGATCGAAAGCTCATTGTAAACCGTGGCAACATCGCACTGGCCGTCCGGTGCATCCACCAGGGTGGTACGGCCAAGTAAATCATAGTGGTAGAAAGACCAGCGCGGGTTGCTGCCGGTGTGGGGTTCCGACACCGCCTTGACCCGCGACTGCGCATCGTATTGGGTATCCACATAGATCGGGTTGCCGTTGAAGCCCTGTGTCTGTTTGCGAACCTCCCGCCCCAGGCGGTCGTGATAGGTGATAACCCGGGTCTGGTCGATACCGGTCGTGGTAGATTTGTAATGGGCAGGAACACCGGCCACCGTGGGACAAGTCACGGTCGCGCTGCACAGTGTTTTCAGGGTGGTGCTGTGGCTGCCGGTTTCAACATATTCAAAATAGGCATCGCCATATTGTGAATAAGCGCGGCTGGTGGCCACGCCACTGATATCCAGTGCTTTCCCTGCTGCACCGAAGGCATTGAAGTCCTGCAGCTGTGCGGTGGTCTGGTTCAGGGCGTTGATCCGGGTGGTCGCGTAGCGGCCATAGCCATCGTAAAGCGTCTGGGTCATGCGGCTGTTGCCAACGGCATCCGTGACTTTAACAGAGGTTCGATTGCCAAAGCGGTCGTGTTGATATTGGGTATGCAATTCGAGCCCGGTGCCCTTTGCTACCCATTCATCGGTGAGCAATCCGGTGATCGGATCGTAGCCGAAGTCTGCCTGGCGGGTAATGGCGGGCGCTGCGAGCCTGCCGAACCGCTCGGTGGTGACCGTGCTTTTGATTAAGCGTCCCGTGTGCCAACGGTTGCTGTCCACCACATTGTTATAGTTGTTCGTGGTGGTCTGGTTTTGCAAGCGGTTGCCGGCTGCATCGAAGTTTTCAACGATCACCTCGGAGACATTGCCATACAGCAGGTCGGCCGTTTTGGCACGGTCGTAAATGGTCTGGGTGGCTTTATTGCCGAGGTAAGTGCCATCAAGCTCGTACAATTTATCGATGGCCTTACTAATATAGGGAAAAACCGTTTTACCGGTTGGCGCAAACGCATCCAGTTCGTTCACTGAGCAACTGATCAAAATTTGGCTGGTATCGCTACAGGCAGCAGGAACGGCAATATTGCCCAGGCTCGGTTCGATGACCTTGGCCGTTTCCTCTGGCATGCCGATATAAGGGTAGTCCTGGCGATAGTAAGTGGTGGTCTTGACCTGATTCTGCGGGTCGTAACTGGTGACCTGCTCGAAGCCCAAAAAGCCGCGGCCCCCGCCCTGTATGCGGCCCTTGGCGTAGTGATAGTGCACTTCTACCGTGTTGGCGTCATTGTTGGCTGCCGGCGCATCCGAGGTAGCCTTCTGTACCACATACATGGGGGAGTAGAGATCGAATACCGGCGAACCATTACCGTAATCCAACCCGGAGGCGCCCGTGGTGTGGGTGTAAACATTACTGGAAGCGTCATTCAGGCGGGCATACCGGATCTCGGTTTTCACCCCGAAACCATCGGTAATACGGCTCAATACATCTATTGGCTTGTTTTTGTGCTTGGGCTTGAGAATGCGCAGGTACTTCTCTGCAAACGGCACCCGGTTGTCACAGGGATTACCCGAGGTAACGTCCTCAAGTTCCGAGCAGATTTCCAGAATTTCCCCACGGCCATCGCCATCCAGGTCCAAGGTGTAATGAAAGATGTCGGTCTCGTGCACACCCCAGACAAAGCCGGTATTCAAGGAATTACCAAAACCGGTGGGCGTGTTGAGAAGAACATGCAGGGTGCCAAAGCTGCCGCTGACATCTTTTGGATACAGAATATCTGTAAGGCCATCATCATTCCAGTCATAGAGTAGAGGGTCTTCATCGACCTGGGAGGCCAGCGTTCCGGCACGAACAAAATTATCGCCGGTAAAATGATATAAAGCCCATTGGGATTCATCATCTGAGCGATACAGCATATCTACAAGGCCATCCCCGTTAATATCTGCAAAACGCTGTTCTGATTTAAAAGCCTGCCAGTGCTCTTGCTGCTGGAAGATGATACTGTGGCTGCCTGTTCCGGATGAGATAAGAATGGCGAAATGGTTCCAGATCAAAACCGGCGTATTGTTTGGGCATTCAAAGTGGGGGGGATCACATATCCATTTGGTGGTTACAATTGCACTGAAATCCGCAATGCCGTCATTGTTCAAATCAGAGACAATATCATTGTCCCTAATTGAGATGGCAACTCTCTGCCGGTCATAACCGGGGGGATAGGGAATCTCAGGCAGGTTCAGTATTTCCCGGGTCGTCTCTGCAGAGGCAAACTGGAGACCTCCACCCGGTTTCCGCTCCGTGAGCCGGACAACAGCGGCCACTTCTGCTTCATCACCGTACATCCCGTCATCGGCCTGAATTTTTAAATAATCCGGCAGTCCATCCCCATTAAAATCATACATATTGCCTTTTTGATCGGGCTCATAGGGAATTGCGGTGGTGAGCTCGGTACCGGAGAAGGCACTACCCAGTGATAGATTCACTTTCCAGGCGCTACCACTACCTGCCGGTACGTGTAGCAAATCACTTTTGCCATCATCGTTGTAGTCCACCAGATGCCATTCTTTGTGGACATTGGAGCGCGCGCGGATCTGCGTATTCTGTGGGTTCAGGCCCCCATTGCCATCACCCAGGGCAATACGAAAATAATAGCGGTCATCATCATTGGTCCATGGATCTCCCGGCGATAATTTAATCCATACCAGGTCCTGTATGCCGTCACCGTTGATATCACCAGCCTTACCGCCTATAAAGTTACGGGAGAGCAAACTCGTATTGGGTGCATCGTCGCCAACTCCCATTGCGGTCAGCTCGGTGTACTTAAAACTGGTCGATGGCCGACAATTGTCACCAACACATTCCTCGATGGCCGCCATGCGCAGGCGGCCAGTAGCACCGGTCTCATACGTGGGTACATAACGGCGCAGCTCGGTGCCATTGGCTTTAGAAGTGACGGAGGTGAGACGGCGTGTCAGGGATTTACTTTCGCCAAAAGCATAGCCATAAAGTTTGTCACTGCGGCTGCTGTCATAAACAAACCGGATCTCGTTGAGTGGGGCATCACTGGCATTGGCTGCATAATAAATAGTGTCAATCACATGTTCGCCAGTATCCGCATCCTTCAGGTAACGGTATTGAATATAGTTACCCGCGCTGTCCTCTTGCCGATTCAAGTGCCAGACATTGGCGGTATAGGCGTCTTCGCTCAAGCCGTAGTAGGAGATGGAACCATCCTTGCGATAAACCTCGAAGCCTTTGCCAGTGCCCACATTGGTGGAAACCAGTTTCACACGTATAAAGGAATCCAGCGAGGGTCGATACAGCGAGCCTACGCTACCCAAAGTACCGCTGATCAGTTTGAGGCGGTGACCATCCAGGCAATACCGATCAAAGGCACTGCCGTTGACATTGTCCTCTTCCTGCGTGCGGCGACAGGCAGTGATTGCGGAGAGACCACTGATGCTCCACCCCATACCCAGAAGGCCATTGCCCCTTTCACTGTTGTAAGACAGTGCTACTGAGGGTACGGCGCCGCCGGAGGCGGGGCCGGTTATTATGGGAACGGTGTAGTTGGCCGCTCCGGATTCGGTGACCCGGAACTCACCGCCAACGATGCCTACCCGATCCGATGCCAATACCCCAGTAGCGGTATTGGGCAGTGCGGTCTCCCTGTGTGGCGGTACTTCAATGGCCACCGGCGGCTCGGATATTGCGACCTCCACGATGTCGGAGACGGTGTCTCCGGAACAGGGGGCATAGGCGGAAACCTGATTACAGGCGCGTACTTTGAAGGCATGGAAACCATCGTTAAGGGTATAGTCCCGGGATAAGCTCTGTAAATCCGTATGGGCACGCTTGTCACCTTCATACCAGGTAATGGGACCATCAGATGCATTTGCGCTACCGGGGATCACTTCGTAGTATTTTACATTGCCGCTGGCAGCCCCCCAGTTGAGATTGATGAAACCGGTACGGGTAAAAGTGGCAGATGGCTTGACTTCTCCCGGAGGGCTTGGACGCTCGGCAACAATCACACTGACGGCACTGCTGGTAGGGCAGTTGTTCTCACGTGAGCAACGTAAATTGAAGGCTTTGACCGTATAGGTATAGTTACCATCACTGCGCTTGGGAAGGGTGTAAGTATGCGGCGCATTGGGTGTTTGCGGGTCACTGGCCAGGGTTTTTGCTAATTGCCCGTTCTGATAGATTTCGTATTGATAGACGTCTTGGTTTTTTAAATCCGTCCACCGCAGGGAAATAACGCCGTCATCATCGTTGGGCAGTGGTTCTATGGTCGGTTTAGTGGGTATAACCTGATTCCACACCTCAAGGGATACCGGATTGCTCCAGCTGCTGCTACAGCCGGCACTGTTACAGTTCTTGGTGCGAAATTCCCATGTTCCATCCCCCAGCCCGGCTACTTGGAAGGAATGGCTTGCCGCGGTGGAGTAATTACCCTCCCCTGGCCAGCTACCACTCTGGCGTTTTTGCCAGCGCACCGTGTTGATGGGCCCGGAGCTGTTGGAGGTAATAACAGTATTGCCATCATAGGAAACGGTGTGCTGAGCAGAGACTGTCGGCTTGCCCGGTGCCAGCACGATAGTAATTGAATCGCTTGCACGCCCTAAATCGAAACATTCACTACTAGGGCATCGATAACTTTCCAGGCGATAGTGATAGGTACCACTGGCAGGCACTGTATCGATATAAACGCCGTTTTCCACTCCGGCGGCCCGAAACAATTGCTCGCTGTTGCGGGACAGCACGAGATATTGTCCTGCCGCCCATTCGGCATCCCACACCAGTGTCACCTTCGCGCCCTGGTGAGATTGTATAAAGAAATCAGGAAAATCCGTATTTACCTGCTTGAAGCCAGTAAAGTTTCCACAGGATCGAACCCCCGAATAAGTACTGCATGCACGGACCCTGTAGGAATAGGTTCCGCTTTTCGTTTTGGTATATGACCTGGATGTCCCACTTTGAGTCCAACTTGCGGAAGTTTCACCGGTTTCCTCGACTCGGTAGGTTATATCGCCATCTCCGCTAACGGCATTCCAGCGAATCGCATAAATGCCATCTGCGGATGACGAGGGTACAGTGAAACCGCCAGGGACCCCGGGGGCCCTGGAAACAATCAGGTTATCGGAGGCTTTATATTTCCCGGTTACACCATTTTTTTTGGCAGCAACCTGATACCGATAGGTGCCGGTTGAGCGTCCAGACAGGGTCTTACTGGTTGAGGAGCCGGTGTAAACCGTAGACCAACTGCCACCGTTTCTCTGCTCCCGCAATATATAGCTGTCGCGCCCGGATACGGCATTCCAGGAAACCGTGAAGCTGCCACTGGTTGAAGACCCGGGCAGGTTAATGGCACTTGGGGTTCTGACAACGGTGATCGCCTTGCTTGCAGTATAACCACTACAAGCCACATAACAGGCTCTGACTTGATATTCGTACACGCCGGAAAGGCGGCCGGAAACCGAGGTTTGTCTGCCGGAACCACTATAAACCGTAGCCCAACTCCCTGCGTTTTTTCGCTCTCTCAGTTGGTACTTACCCGGATTTCCAGGGGCAGCGCCCCAACCGATAGTAAATGCACCGGTTTTATTGTTGGCAGCAAGCGTGATCCCGCCGGGCTTCGGGATACTGACCTTGACCGTATGGCGACCACTCAATATCCAGGAACCCCCCGGATTATTGAAAGTGCCCTGTTGTTCTGGGTTAAGCCTCTGCGGAGCCAGTGGTACATTTGCACCAATTTTATTGTCACTCCCAGGAATAGAAGAAAGCAGGCAGGTTGGGCACGGGTCATACCAATTCTTGTAGTAAAATTCCACTTTGTAACTGGCGGAATTGGAAACTGAAAAAGTAAAACTGCCCCCTCTTGTGCTCGCGGTATGGGTTGACTTTAAACTGCCATTGCGAAAAAGCCGGAGTTCAGCAGCAACCGGGGTGGCGGAAGGATTTACAGAGTAATTGATTGTAAACTGGCCGGTGGTGTTACTGGCAGGTCCGCTTACATCAGCCAACACTGTGCCAGATATCAGCCCAAGGGCCAATATCACAATAGATCGTACTACAAACACCTTACCCACTCCAAAGCTTTCAAACTGTTATTTTTTACGTACCCAATCCAGCAGGGTGGTTAAAATCAGCCTGTTTGGAGTGAACCGCGCTGTCATTTTGAGCTTCCCAAATCACCATTTGGGAACCATCTCTAGAATTTTTGGCTTTATGAATTGAATACCCGGAAATTCCCGCAACAGGAAAAGTGAAATGGTAAAAGCGTACGCTTTACAGGCCCTTCAAGTACCGAAACAGCAGAACCCCTGGCAATCAGATGTTTCAATTCAGCAAACGTAGACTTGTCAAATTTTTTTTATTTTACTTGTCATGCAGATATTAAGGAAATGAAATAAGCGCCAAACTTGTGATCCCTCCCATAATGAGGGACAAATATTTTTCACTCCTACGAAGCCGCGACACCTTACCGTATTTTTATGTGGCTTCCGTCACGGGCCGGGCTGGGAAGGGGTGCTAAAAAGCTGCGCGGTCAGAAAATGCCGCGCGTGGATGCGATACCACAGAGGCAGATAACCGAGCAGGCGCTCTAGCACTGGCGCCAACAATACAGCGAAATGCGAACCGAGCCGCGCAACAAACTCCAGCGACCGCAAAAGAAGAATGAGCAATTGTGCCGAATCGTATCGGGTCTCATTCTGGATGCCGCAATCTTGTCGAAGGCCACCAGAGGAAACTTTCGGGCCCGATCAGCCCCACTACAGTGATCCGATGTGGTGGTATGCTGGCGCAGGCCCCGCAAAATGCCATGCGCGGCGAGCCTGCACAGATACCTGCAATGGAGGCGCTCGCCCCTGTTGCGCCCAGGGCTGCGGTTTCACAGGGCAGTTGCGGTACCGGGCGCTCCCACTGGCAGAATGGGCTTTTCAACACTTTTCCGTGTCCTGCGCCTGCTCCTTCTGGATACGCAAATACACTTCTTCCCGGTGCACCGGCAGGGATTTGGGGGCCGCGATGCCCACCCTGACCTGGTTGCCGGAAATACTCAATACGGTGACGGAAACATTGCTTCCGATTCTGAGATTCTCGCCGGGGCGGCGTTTTACAACCAACATAAGCCTTTCCTTCCGGGTTGCAGATCCCGGTTTGACTTTTTGTGATGGGCGTATTTGAACAGTCACAGTGGAAAGCGGAGGGGCGCGGGAACGGTAGGCGGTAAAGCAGAACCGGCGGACGCAACGCGCCCAGGGCCCGGGTAACTGCGCCAGGCGCTTGCAGGGGCCCCGCTTTATTGAAGACGAGCGGGCTTCTAGCGTATTATCCATATAGCCATTTTGATAGTTGAGTTATCAATTTGGTTAGCTGGCCCTTTGGTGGTCCCACACCTTGGGTCAGCGCCTTTTACTTACGCTCAGGCCACTTTATCGTTCTCCTGCTGTAGGGAAGGCTCTTTCAGAAAATGCCCGGGCTGGAAACTGCCCGGGCTTTTTGGGCCCCTTGCGCTACTGGCTCGCAAAAACCGGCCCAAATACCGATAAAAGTCTTAGGATTCTACGCCGCTTTGACACGAAAGAAAACGCAATGCAATCCAATAAGATCATTTGGATGCCTATATTTCTCATCGCAGGAGCCCGGAAAAACCGCAGTGCCCTTTTAAAAAGGACCGCTTTCACTGGCCTGCTTTACCGCTACTTACACGAGAAAGCCACTGGACAACCTCGCCGATTTTTTTAAAGAGCCGAAACCGTTCTGAACCCCAGTAATTTTTGTCTCTCTCCCTGTCCTGCTACCAGACATCCAAAGGCTTGTTTTTTGACGGCCTGCAGACTCCACGCAGCGATCAAAAGCCCACTGCCGGGCTGCATTGAAAACGGTAACCCTGCGGCCTGCCGGGGACTGCCATACCGCCGGTTCCCTAATCGCTGCGCTATAACGGCAGGTCTTTTACCGCGTGGCCAGTGGCATGCGCAATATGCTGATGCCGGGTTGTGTATGGGTTGTGTCATTTCTGCGCTCTTACTACACTCGGTGCACGCATTCCTTTTGTATTTTTGTTTGCGTTTTTACCGAAGCGGTTAATCAAAAAACAGTGGTCACCAGGGCATTGCCATTTACAGCACCGGCGGGCCTCTCAATCAATCTATCTGTCTGCGCCATGATGGGCGTATTGATTCAATAAAAAAGCGTGTAACACTCGGGCCAGAGCGTGGCTTGGCACCTTAATTTTTAAATTGACGCAACGGGGTTCAGGGAAATGACTTTAAGGCTCTTTTGGATTATTTTGCTCGGTGCCGTTCTGGCTGGCTGCGACTCAGATAACAATAATAATCAGGTCCCCAGACTGGTATCCATCTCAATATTTCCCGCAGGCAATCTGTCCCTGGCGCCGGGTGAGACACAGCAATATATTGCCAGAGCCAATTTCAGCAATGGCACCAGCTCCAATATTAGCAACAGTGTGAATTGGCAAAGTGAAGATAGCGCGGTGGTCACCGTCAATAACAGCGGTGTGGCCACGGCCGTAGCCCCGGGGAGTACCCGTATCTTCGCCAGCTTGGCGGGTATTGTCAGCAACCGAACGCCAATCACTGTGAGCGGAGTTGTGCTCACCAGTATTCAAGTGACGCCAGCGGTGGTGAACCTGCCCAGGGGTAACAGCCAGCAACTCACGGCTCTGGGAACTTTCAGCGATGGCAGTACTGCCGATATCACCGACAGTGTGGCCTGGCGCAGTGACAACACCACAATTGCCACGGTGGATAACCTGGGCGAAGTGATGGCGGTGGCAGCGGGCAGCACCAGCGTTTTTGCCAGCCAGGGGAGCATTGTCAGCAATACGGTGTCGGTAACCGTGACCAATGCGGTATTGACCAGTATCCAGGTGACGCCGGCGGTGGTGAGCCTGCCCGTGGGTAACAGCCAGCAACTCACGGCCCTGGGTAATTTCAGCGATGGCAGTACCCTGGATATTACCAGCAGTGTGGCCTGGCGCAGTGACAATACCGCAATTGCCACGGTGGATAGCCTGGGTGAGGTGGTGGCGGTGGCAGTGGGCAGCACCAGTGTCTCCGCCAGCCAGGGGAGTATTGTCAGCAATACGGTGTCGGTGACCGTAATCAACGCGGTATTGACCAGTATCCAGGTAACGCCGGCGGTGGTGAGCCTGCCTGCCGGCAACAGCCAGCAGCTCACGGCCCTGGGCAATTTCAGCGATGGCAGCACCCTGGATATTACCAGCAGTGTGGTCTGGCTCAGTGACAACACGGCAATTGCCACGGTGGATAGCCTGGGCGAGGTGGTGGCGGTGGCGGTGGGCAGCACCAGTGTCTCCGCCAGCCAGGGGAGTATTGTCAGCAATACGGTTTCGGTCACTGTAACCAGCGCGGTATTGACCAGTATCCAGGTAACGCCGGCAATGGTGAGCCTGCCCGCGGGCAACAGCCAGCAACTCACGGCTTTGGGCAATTTCAGCGATGGCAGCACCCTCGACATTACCACCAGCGTGGACTGGCACAGCGACAACACCGCAATCGCCACGGTGGATAGCCTGGGCGAGGTGGTGGCAGTGGCGGTGGGCAACACCAGTGTTTTTGCCAGCCAGGGGGCTATTGTCAGCAATACGGTTTCGGTGACCGTAACCAGCGCGGTATTGACCAGTATCCAGGTCACCCCGGCGATGGTGAGCCTGCCCGCGGGCAACAGCCAGCAGCTTACGGCCCTGGGCAATTTCAGCGATGGCAGTTCCCTCGACCTTACCACCAGCGTGGACTGGCACAGCGACAACACCGCAATTGCCACCGTGGATAGCCTGGGCGAGGTGGTGGCAGTGGCGGTGGGCAGCACCAGCGTTTTTGCCAGCCAGGGGGCTATTGTCAGCAATACGGTTCCGGTGACCGTGACCAATGCGGTATTGACCAGTATTCAGGTGACGCCGACGGCGGTGGACCTGGCCCAGGGGCGTAGTGAGCAACTCACCGCCCTGGGTAATTTCAGCGATGGCAGCAGTACCGATATCACCACCAGCGTGGATTGGCACAGCGACAATACCGCAATCGCCACGGTGGACAGCCTGGGCGAGGTCACAGGCGTGGGGGTCGGCAGCACCAGTGTGTTTGCCAGCCAGGGAAGCATTGTCAGTAATACGGTACCGGTCACGGTCGTCGCCCTGTGCAATATCGCCTCTTACCAGGGGACGCAGGAGGATGTGAACGGCGATTTGGTGACGAAGACTTTTTATTGTGCGCCAACACGTGCCCAGGTGGAGGCTACGGGAACCTTCGCTTCCCTGGAGACCTTTACTGAAGGCGGTATGGAGTTTGCCAAACTCGATTTTGATGACATGGTAGTCTATTGTTTCACCGCCTTTGGTGGCGCTCCCCCCACCCCCCCCTTCTCTGACTCGGCCTCTTTTGTCAATGCCAATTTGGTGGCGGGTTTCGGCGCGCCGCCCTTCGCTTGGCCTGTTTCTGAACCCTACTTAACAATCAATGCTTTATTAGAGTATGTGCCCATTACCCTCACCGGTGCTGGAGGCGCAATTGAAGGCCCGCCTGAACCCGTCACACCGGCAATCCGGGGTGTGCCTATCTGCACCACCACCCCCTAGCCCGGATTGGCATCTGTCGCCGGGTTCCGAACAGGGTCGGCAGAACTCTGACGCCGGGCTGTCCAGCAACAGCCCGGACTTAATTCGCGTGTTATCTTGCACGGCCTGCTACCGATCCGGAAGCCAGTTTCCCCCAGCGAAGACTGGCAGAAGCCACCCTGCTGATTAGTTCAGCAATGGGCGGTCTGTGCGGCAATCGGCATTCGGCGTATCCTTTCCACAGGATACCACCTGGCCGCAGCGCACCCTTTGCCTGGCGCGGTTTTTGGCAATCTCCTGCGGTTTTTATGGTTTTTGATTTGCCTATTTGACCCAGTGTTTTCCAGCCGTGTGGCACGACCCTTTCAGTGGGGAGAATCAGGTCACTTTACAGGATTTTATTTCCTAAACTTTCAATAAAACGCGCATACGCTATTCCCCACCCGGATTCCCTGAGTGCAGACCTCAAGATTCCAAAATTGATGCTTTGACGGCTTTCTGCTAGCCTGACAGGCATGAATGTTCGATACGATACCCAGAGCCCCTCCCTGTTCAAGTGATTCGCTGCATACCCGTATGGCAGAAGCCTGCGATTCAAAGTTTCGCTTTTTAATGGTGATTGATACCGGTTGAAAACCAGGGAATTTCTGTTCCGTCAATTTGACTTGCGTTGTCCAGCATGGAAATTTATCAAATCAAAACGTTCGTTGCCGTGGCCAGAGAAGGCAGCATTACCCGGGCGGCAGAGTGCCTGTATCTCAGCCAGCCTGCGGTGAGCGCACATATCAAGGCCATTGAGGAACAGCTGGGACTGGTCTTATTTGAACGCAATACCAAAGGCATGCGCCTGACTGACGATGGAAAAAGACTGCTGAACAAGGCAGAAAAAATCCTTGCTGCCCATCGGGATTTTATTGATGAGTCGTCTCGCATGAAAGACGCACTGACGGGGAAATTGGTTGTTGGTGCCGGGAGTGAATCCTCCACACCGGCCATTGGCCACCTCCTTTCGAGTTTATCAGAGCGCTGCCCCGGAGTGGATGTCAGGCTTCAATATTTTGAGCAGTCTGTTGAGATGCTCAAAAGTTTGCGCAATGGCACTTTAGATGCCTGCTTCTATAACGAGCCCAATGACCCTGCCCCCGACATTCACACGCTGGAAGTCTCCCGATTCGGCATATTTCTGGCGGCTCCAGCCGGGCTTGTGGTGAATTCACAGCCCCTGAATTGGCAGAGCCTCAGTGCAATGCCCTGGATTTCTCCCAATCCGGCCACCTGTTGTGGACGGGCAGCAGAGAATTTGTTCAAGTTACACAATTTTCGCCCCAAGCAGATCATCAAGGTGGACAGGGAAAACGTGATCCGCACCTTGATTGCCGGCGGGGTTGGCATTGGATTGCTGCATACCGACACTGCCCGTGAAACCCTCAATAACGGAAAAATCGATTTAATCTGTGAGGTACACAAGTCCGTCCGGGTGCTGTTTGCCTACCTGCCCACAAGAGAGCAGGACCCCCTGCTTGAAATTGCCAGTTCGATATTGCGCAGCAAAGCGCCCGGGTAGTACTGCCCGCCTGCTTTTCCCCAAGCGGCAGGCGCGCAGAGAGTGAGGATGGCGGACACCGGCGTAACAACCCCTGTAATACAGCGATTGGGCGCACCGTTTGGAGCTTGATAACGCACCCTGGTGGCCATTGCCACTACGCCACTTTTCGCGGTGCTTTGCAAGCACGCGGTTTTCCTAAAAAATCATCACAGGGCGTATGCCCGCACCACTCCTACGACTGCTGAGTCTGCATACACCACCGGATTGTGGCCTGTACTGTCCTGCAAAGCCATTTCTGCAATTTCGCCCAATATGCCATCACTGGTGCTATTGCCGGGTGCTTTCACCGTGCCGGCCTTTCGGTGCCGATACCACTGGCCAGGGTCACTGGCTCAGGAATGCTGAGGTTAACCCTCACAAAATCCAAATTGTTGGACCTGGGGGATGGAAAGATAATGTGATCCCGTTCGGGTCTCTTTTTTTTCGCAAGGAAGAGAAACCATGGAGTCAAGCAGTATGAAGGCAAACATTCCGGGCACTATGGCGTTGCACCCTATTGGTACGATACATACGGATTTCAATGCCCTGGCGCAATGCCCGCGGTCTGGCCGGTTTAACACCAACCACTCGGTCATTGAAATTGATGCGCAGTATCTGGAGGGCCTGTACAAAATCGAGTCTGCCACGCATTTGTTTATTTTATACTGGTTTGATCAATCTGATCGGACGCAATTGCAGCGGTGTGGTCGAAACGGCAAGGATGTCCGCGGTGTTTTTGCGAGCCGGTCCCCCAATCGACCCAATCCCATTGCACTGAGCCCGGTCAAGCTGATCCGTATTGAGGGCACTCGCCTCATCGTCAGCGGCCTCGACTGCCTGGATGGCACCAAGGTGGTGGATATCAAACCGTATATTCCCGCTGACGACAGGATTGAAGAGGCAAAAATAGGGTGGGACTATCCGGGCACTGAAGGGGACAAGGTGGAAAAACCCCCATACTCCAGCAGTAATCCGGACAAATGCCAATGCCATTTATTCAGAGATTCCTGAGGGAGATACTATGGAAAATTTTATTGGTTATGCAATATCCGGGTTATTAGTCTTATCGGCAGTATTACTCGGTTTGCTAATTCCAGGTGGTCCAATTGAGAACAGAAATTTTTCACATATAGCGCCTGCAATACTCGGTATGTTTAATACTTTTTTAACCGTGTTAGGCATTGCCAGCTTGTCTTTAGCTTATTTTTCCATTGGTGCAGGTAATCTTGCGCTCATTGCTTCCGCTATATGTGGAATATCCTATTTTCTGGTCTATGCCTTGGATTTAGCGAAGATTTTTCCTGTATCCCCAGATAAGATGCCTATAACACTATTCATTATCGAGGTTGCAGGGCTTATTCTCGCTATTCCTCTTACACTTTTATCGCTCTATTACCTATCATTGCCTAGGTCTGGAATATCTGAAATGGATATCTCATCTTCAACTATAAATTCAATTCTAGTTGTTTTGCTCATTATTGGTATTGGCATTATAGCTTTTGCTACAAAAGCAGCAATGAGAAAATAGCAAACGGTTGTTGTCGCCCCTTCGATGATCAGCCCCACCCATTGGCTGACCTAACGGTGGCCAGTGGTGAAAAATGGTTGGCAGAACTATCAGATAAAGAGTTAAGGGAGTTGGTTTTTCCATAAGATTGTTGGTTCTTCGTAGATCTGTGTGAAACCCCGGTTATATTCCCATTGACGAAGTGCACTTGCTGGATTTGTCGGTATTACGTAAACTGAGATTGTTGTTTGAGCGCTTTTTCGAAAAATTACAAAAAGCTGAGCGTAAGGTTACTGGCTCGCCGTCCTTCAGATACGCTGCTTTCTTTCAAGCCCTCAAGCACCAGAATGGGTTATAACTCCCTGAGAGTGCAGCACGCCTGTTTTTATCCGAGCTACAGGCGCTCATGTAGAGTATAATTTTGGTATCCAGATCGTTAGAATGCTGGGCATCGGTTTAACCACAACCCCTTCATTATAGTGATTACGCACAACGTCCTTTTTGCGCGGTGCTTTAAATGCATTTGGCTTTGCCGAAAAATCGCTACAGAGTGTATGCCAGCACCACCTTTTCGACTGCTGAATCAGCACGAACCGCCAGAATGGGGGACTGTGTTGCCTTCCAAAGACATCTCTGGGAATTCCAAGCATTGTGCAATCATTGAAGCTATTACCGGGTTCTTTCACCGTGCCGGCCTTTCGGTGCCGATACCACTGGCCAGGGTCACTGGCTCAGGAATGCTGAGGTTAGCCCTCACAAAATGCAATTTGTTGGACCGGGAGGATGGAAAGATAATGTGATCCCGTTCGGGTCTCTTTTTTTTGCAAGGAAAAGAAACTATGGAGTCAAGCAGTATGAAGGCAAACATTCCTGGCACTATTGCGTTGCACCCTATTGGTACGATACATACGGATTTCAATGCCCTGGCGCAATGCCCACGCTCAGGCCGGTTTAACACCAACCACTCGGTCATTGAAGTTGATGCGCAGTATCTGGAGGGCCTGTACAAAATCGAGTCTGCCACACATTTATTTATTTTATACTGGTTTGATCAATCTGATCGGACGCAATTGCAGCGGTGTGGTCGAAACGGCAAGGATGTCCGCGGTGTTTTTGCGAGCCGGTCCCCCAATCGACCCAATCCCATTGCACTGAGTCCGGTCAAGCTGATCCGTATTGAGGGCACTCGCCTCACCGTCAGCGGCCTCGACTGCCTGGATGGCACCAAGGTGGTGGATATCAAACCGTATATTCCCGCTGACGACAGGATTGAAGAGGCAAAAATAGGGTGGGACTATCCGGGCACTGAAGGGGACAATGTGGAAAACTCCCAGCACCCCAGCAGCAACCCGGACAAATGCCAATGCCATTCAGCCGCAGAGCATTAATCCAATACACGGCGTTATGGCCGTTTCTGGGCTTTGCCCTATCCAGTGCAGGTGCCAATGGACGTGCAAACCGCCTTGTCATTGCCGACGAGGGAGGGGATCGCGGCCTTCCGGCCCCTTTTTTGCACCATAAGGATGGGATTGGCTATCTCTATACCAGCTATATTTTCGATACCCTGATTGCGCAAGACCGCACCGGTAAACTGGTTGGGGGCCTTGCCCGTGCCTGGCAGTTGTCCAGCGATGGTTTGAGTTGCACGATTACCCTTCGGGACAATATACGCTGGCATGACGGAAGTCCTCTGACCGCAAAGGATGTGGTATTTACTGTTGCCTATATGGCAAAACATCCCTACCTGTTTGTCTCGACAGTAAAAATAGCGCGGGCAGTTGCGCTCAGTGCAAACCGGCTGAACATCCTCTTGCGGGAGCCCGATGCCGGGTTGCTGTCGGGTACCCTCCTCAACCTCCCCATACTGCCTGAACACCTCTATGCCGGGCACGCTTCGCCAGAGCGATTTACCAGCGGTTCGGCACTGATGGGGAGCGGGCCATATCGCTTTTCAGGCTACGACCGGGCGGAGGGTCGTTATTTTTTCAAGGGCAATACCGATTACTACCGGGGTGATCCCCTGTTTGACCAGATGGCTATCGTCACTATGGGACCAGACGCCGCACTGCGCGCCATGCGCTCCGGCGAGGTCGATCTCATACCCTTTTTGCCCTATGACAGAGTCACACAAGCCAGATCCATGGGGTTTCAGGTTGTCACGGCAGCGAGTAATCACGTGGTACGGTTGCTCTTTAACAACCGAAACCGGTTTCAGGATCGTGACAGGCGCCATGCCTTGGCGTTTGCAATCCATCGAAAAGCGTTGATTGAAACCGTTCGCCAGGGCGAGGCAACCCCGGCCGATACCGGGTTTTTTCAGCCAAATTCTCCCTGGGGGGGAGACACTGCACTGCCTTCCTACGCCTTTGATCCGCAACAGGCACAAACCCTGCTGAGCAAATCCGGTTGGAGCAGGGATCAACACAAACGGTGGTGCTCGGATGGAGAGGTGATCCATCTGACACTGGTGACAGATACCCCATTAAGGCGCGAGGCGGTTGTTGTCTCCGAACAGCTGGAAAGTATCGGCCTGTCGGTTGATGTCCGCATTCTCGAGCGCACAGCGCTGCGGGAGGCCTTGCGCTCGGGTAATTTCGACTTGTCACTGCTGTCCACAAGCACCATGGGAGATCCCAGCGATCTGGCGCGTTACCTTGCGGGTGATTTCTGGAACGGTGATTACTTTGCCGGCAGCAGGGAGATGACGGCGCTTTTGGAGCAGCAGGCACAGGTTGTGAGTCTTCACCAACGCAAGGCATTGCTGGCGAAATTCCAGGCGCTCTACGCTAATGAACTGCCTTCCTACATGCTGTTTAACCCAACCTACGCCACGGCACACAATCATAAGATTGCACCGCGCTTTTTACCCGATGGTGTCGCCATCGGTATTCCTACCTCCGTCCACAAATCGGTTCTTGTGGGTTGACCGCGGTGTGTTCGGGGTTGAGCAGATCCAGGTAATAGCCGGGCTTTCCGCAGTAACGATATGGGCAATCCAGCTGTTTTAGCGACTTTTACCATGGTATTGATTGGATTCGTCAATCGATTATTGATCTTTGCCCTTTTACTCGTCATTACCTTTTATCTGCCCCGCCTGCTGCCGGGCGATCCACTGGAGGTCATGGTCGCCTCGGAATACACCCGTGGGCTGAATGCAGGGGAAATACAACAACTGCGCATTCACATGGGGTTCGAGGGGTCGTGGCTCGATCAACTGGCGGCCTACGGCTTTGGTATTTTACACGGGGACCTCGGCTACTCATTCCGACACGCTGCCCCGGTTGCCGATATTATTATCCAACCGCTGGGGTGGACGCTGTTTCTGATCCTGCTCGCCTTGCCGATTTTTCTGATTACCGGCGTTGCCTGCGGGATTGAAGCGGGGCGTCAACCCCATGGTGGGATTGATCGCTTTCTCACAGGCGCGATGACTCTGCTCGCAAGCCTCCCCCCCTTCGTTATGGCGATCGGCTTGCTACTGGTATTTGCCATTCTGTTGCCGATACTGCCGGCAAGCGGGGCTCAACCCCTGTTTCCGGCCCAGGGTATGGTTGCGCATGCGATACAAATTCTCCTTCATGCCCTATTACCCGCCCTCGCCCTGGCGATGCATGAAATTGTCAGATTTTTTTTCGTGGCCCGCAGCGAAGCCATCAGTTTATCGACCCGGCCTTTCCTTTTGAACGCACGGGCGCGTGGAATTTATGGAGTACGTGAAAGGGTTGACTACTATGGCAGAAATATTTTTCCCGCTATTGCATCGCGCTTGAGCGATGCTTTTTCAGGATTGATCAGCGGTGCCTTATTTGTCGAGATCGTTTTTTCCTATCCGGGCATTGGCCTCGTGCTCTATAAGGCCATTGGTGAGCGGGATTATATTGTTATTCAATCGACCGTACTGCTGCTCTCTATATTTATACTGAGCTTCAACTGGATAATCGACACCCTTGTACTGCTTCATTCCCGGAGAGGATAGGCTATGGCGGAGAATCGGATGATACGGCCTGTCCAGGTTAAACTCATTGTCCTGTTCACCCTGGGCCTTTGTTTGCTGCCAGCGGTGGTTTATTTTCTGCCGGGCTATCAAACGAGCCTGGATACACTGGCAGCACCGAGTCTCGATCACTGGTTGGGCACCAATGATATTGGCCAGGATATTCTCACGGGCCTGCTCATTGCCACACCGAACACCATTGGTATTGCTGTCATCGCTGCGCTGTTAACCTTGCTGCTGTCCATTGGCGTTGGTATTTTTGTGGCGACTGCAGGCAGAAAACTGTCTGGCCTGGTACTGAGGTTCATCGACATCCTTCAGTCCATACCCTCCATTCTCCTGATACTGCTGGTTTCAGTCTGGTTGAGCCCCGGCATGATTGCGCTTGTTGTACTGCTTGTTGCAACCGGCTGGTATGACGATGTGCGTGTCTTGCGTGCCGTGTTTTTGCGGGAGCTGACACGGGAAAATGTACGCTATGCCAGCATCGGGGGGGAAAGCGGGTATTACTGTATGACCGTGCACGTCTTACCGGCGGTATCCCCTGTGTTGGTGGGGTTGTTTATCCAGCATATCCGCCGCGCAGCCTTGATGACCGCGGGGCTCGGTTTCCTCGGGATCACAGATGCGCGATTGGTCACCTGGGGTTCCATGATTCAGGATTCCCTCAACTATCTGTACACGGACGCCTGGCTGTGGCTGCTATTGCCACCGACACTGGTGCTTTGCCTGTTTCTCTGGGGCTGCCTTACGTTTGGGCAGAGATTCGAACGCTACGTGATGACAGGGGCCAGACTGTCGGTATGATTGCAATCAACCAGCTGTGTCTCTCTACCGGCGAAGACACAGTGCTCGACAAGCTATCCTTTGACGTGCGCTGCGGGGAAACGGTCGCCCTGCTGGGCGCCTCCGGTGCCGGCAAGTCAACCCTCGCAAAGCTCCTGCTCGGACTGGTTCCGGGCCGCTTGGCCGATTCCCAAAACCGCCAGCCCCTTGCGAAAGGACAGTTTCGCTGGTCAGGCAGCGCGTGGATCGATGGTGTGGACGTTTTGCGTGCAAAGCCATCGGCAATACGCGCATTGCGTGGTAGCCGGGTAGGCATGCTCATGCAGGGATTGTCTGATGCACTCAATCCGCATCGCACGGTGATTCAACATGTGCATGAGGTTATCGGTGTACATGGCCTGCATGGTGCTGATGCCCCATTGCTGTGTGAAAAATGCCATATCCCCAAGCGGCTCTACCACCGGTACCCGGCGGCACTGAGTGGTGGTGAGATACAGCGGGTTCTGATGGCGCTGGCCTGTGTGTGCAGACCACCGTACCTTATTTTTGATGAACCGACTTCGGCGCTGGATGCCGTCACCCAGGCGCAGATTGTGCAGACCTTCAAAGAGGGTGCGGACAGGCGCTGCCAACTCCTGATTGCCCACGATGTGGATTTGATAGCGTCAATCGCCAATCGGGTTTGCGTGCTTCACAAAGGGCGCATTGTCGAATCCGGTACAACGGATGAGGTACTCAGCCGTCCACAACACCCCTACACGAGACGGCTTCTGGGCGGTAAACGCCCGAGTCCCAATCCCCCGATTGCGCACCGCACCCCCAACAGACCGGTGAATATCCGCCCCGGTGCCGGACTGCGGATACAAGGCCTGTCCCATCGCTATGGCGACCGGCCTGTCCTAAAGTCCGTGTCGGCCTTTGTACCGGCAGGGTCGTGCCTGGTCGTCACCGGTCCGTCTGGGGTGGGCAAGTCTACTTTAGCCCGCGTACTGACAGGGTTTGAAACAAAGCAGCACGGTCGTGTCTTTTGGTCATGGGGCCAATCCCCGCAGAACCTGAACGGGACACGCCATTTAAAAACAGGGCCTGAAACCGCGCATGGCCTGTATGACTATGCGGCACTTGTTCCACAGCTTCCACACCGGGCTATGGCCCGTCATTTTACGGTGCAGGCAGTACTGAAAGAGGCACTGCGGTTTGCGCAGCGACGCCGGCAAGTCGGTGACCCGCACCGTTCAAAAAAGGGCACGCTCACGATACAGGAGGTGCTGGATATGGTCGGGCTGCCAACCCATGCAAAATTCCTGCAGCGTCGCAGCGCCCAGCTATCCGGTGGAGAAGCGCAAAAACTCGTTATTGCCCGCGGGCTCATCCTGCAGCCACGGTACCTTGTGGCCGATGAGCCCACCGCGGCTTTGGATTTACTGTCCAAGTCCCACATGCTCAGTTGTTTCAACAGACTGAAAAAGGAGCAGGGCATCGCCCTCATTGTGTTTACCCATGATCTGCCCGCGACACGCCATATCGCCGATCAGGTCGTGTGTTTGCAAGAGGGCCGGTTTCACCCTGTCGCATCCCCGTAACTGGGGTTGTGATGCCATTGTTTGAAAAACCCGTGCCCGGTGGCCTCACCGGCAAAGGGATGCGCTGTATAAAATAAGCAATGGGTTTGCATGTTGAACCAATCCCCCCGCGCACTTTAGCGCAGTTATATTTTTAGCCAAAAGCGTTTCTTGAAAACTGCAGGTTGCACTTTCCAAGTCCGCATTGCCCAGCCCAGGTTCCCAGAGATTATCTGGTGCGTTTGCCCTCTGTTATCTGGAGGTCCCACCTCAGGGAATACGAATTGATCCGCTGTTTTCTTTTCAATAGCATTTCCGATAATAGTAATCATTATCATTCAAGTAGTTGAGAGGGGGGTATGGAGAAAAACCGTTTTCGTCGTTGTGTTTTGTATCAGGCACTGCTGATTTGCGGCACAACGGCAGGTACCGAAACCATTGCACAGAGCGCGTCTGCCTGGGGGGATGACCGTTCTTCCAATATGGAAATCATCATCGTCCAGGGCAGTCAACATACCCATGCAGCAGACAGGTTGGAAAACGATGCCATCCTCTCGGTAGCGCCGCAGGGTTTGACCGATGTGCTCAAGCTCTCTCCGGAAGTGGATGTCGGCGGGCCGAGGCCGAATGCAACCAGATACTATTTACGCGGACTCGAAGCAACGACACTTGCGGTAACATTTGACGGGGTGCCGAGCGCCGGAGACCTGTTCCAGCACCGTGGTGCCGTATCGATTATTGATCCAGCACTGATTGATTCTGTTACCGTCAAAACGGCGCCTGTTGCAGCCGGTGATGGACCGGCAGCCCTGGGGGGCGCCCTGGAAATCCGCTCTGTTTCCCTGGACGACTTGCTGTCCGAAGAAAAACCGGGGCTTTTCGGGGTTAGTTTTTCAGGCGCTAGCACAAACGATGCCCTGGGCAGCTCAGCGACAACCGCCTATCGACTGAGTGATACCGTATCCGCGGTGGCGTTTGCATCCTATCAGGACTTTGATGATTACAAAGATGGCAAGGGCAACACCGTGTCCCTTTCCGCTTCCGAGAATACTTCGGGGTATATGAAAGTACAATTCCAGCCGAGCGCTGATCACACATTTGATGTCTCTGCATTGTATGGAAAAAATGCCGGGCTGCTCCCCTACGGAGCCGGTGATCTACCTACAGAATTTTATGAGCGCCAGTATTCACAGGGCCGTGCCGGTGGTGGCCCGGTTCGGCAATCGCTGGAGGAATTATCGCTGTCCGCACGCTATCAGGGTTCAGGCCCGGGCTCGCCCTATGCACTCATTTACGCTGCGGATTCCACCCTTGCTGATAAAGACCATGGGGATGCACACACGCAGATGCGATACGGTGGCCGATTTACACTGACTTTTGATCGCAGTATTGGTGATATCCATACAGTGATCACAACCGGTATTGACGGGCGGCTTGAACAGTACAAAACCGAATACCAGGGTTCAGACAATGAGAACGATGCCGTAACAGCAGGGCTGTTTGCCGATGTCAATTTCGATCTGGGCAGCCTACAGCTTAATTCCGGTCTGAGGGCGGAGTATTTGCAAACAGACTATGACGAAAAAAGCTTCGATCATATTCAGTTGTCGCCCTCACTTCGGGGCACCTTCGCATTGACCCCTCAGTTGGCGTTGTTCGCCGGCTATGGCCTGGCTTATCGGGCGACCAACACACTGCCGGCCAGTCGCGCGGGGCGCACTTCCGGGAAGACGATTTTTCCACACAAGGGGCTGCGGCCTGAGCAGGCCAGGCAGGCTTCCCTAGGGGCAAATTTTACCTGGGATGCGCCATTTTCCCAGGACGGCCAGCTGTTTGTGGAGGTTGAAGGGTTTGAGGTGCACCTGCGCGATGTGGTGGTTTTTGAAGGTGGTGCCAGGGGTGCCCCTTTTCGCCAGGTCTTCAACGCATCCGGTGATTATACATCGCAGGGGGTTTCCGCGACGATCGGGTGGATGGGTTCCAGACTGAGATCGACGTTGGCATTGAGCCTGGTTGTGCTGAATGATCCCGATGGCACTCCGGTTCTCGAAGTCCGCAGCCTGGCAGCGGCACGCGGTGACAGGCTGCGTTGGAACAATGAAGTCGAATTGGGAAAAGGATTCCGCCTGGGCTACATAATGACCGCGATGGAGGATTTGACCCGGCTGCCAGAGGGGATCACGCCAAAAGCAGGGTATGTGGTTCACGACACAAGAATCGATTGGTCATCGGACAATGGCACATTTTCAGTGGCACTGGTGGCCAGAAACCTGACCGATGAATTTTATATCGACCAGACCAGTTTCACCTACGGGGGCTTTGCCGGCGTGCCGGAGCCGGGCCGCGATATCCGTATCGAGGCAAGGGCTACCTTTTAACCGAAGGCCGATGGCCGCGTGCCCCCTTCGGCTCCGGGCGGGACCATATCCAAATGGCGCCGCAACCGAGGCCACCGATGGTGAATACCAGGAGGTACCCATTGTTGATATGGTGCACGGCAATCGCCAGGGACAACGCCATGGTCAGACTGGCAACCAGTTTGGTGCGACGACTGATGTAACCGCTGCGCCAGATCTCCAGACAATGTCCAAACAGGTGATGATCTTCAATCCACTGGTGCAGGCGCCGGGAGCAGCGGGAGGCTGCCCAGGCGCCAAGTACAATAAACACCGCCGATGGCAGCCCGGGCAGAATGGCCCCAATGACCCCGAGGGCAATAAAAAAGCAGGCGAGTCCGCCCCACAGCCAACGCAGCCAGCCCGGGGCCAAATTGACTGCATACTTCGACAGGCCTTCCTCGGTGGTTTCTTTCATTGAGTGCCTCGAGAAGATTCGTACACAGATCCGCTACTGTAGCATTTTATAGTTGCCGGAATTGCAATCGCAGTGAACCCTGTGGTTCAGCGTATAAAGAAATCGACTGGCACAACCAACGTGAGCGGGTCTCCAACAACCTCTCCCGGTGGCCTGGGCAAGGGCTCAGCGCGACGCACCAGGGCAACCACTTCACGGTCGAGCGTGGCCACACCGCTGGCGCGGTGCAGTTTGACCGCCAGTACCTTCCCCTGGCGGTCCATGGTAAAGCGCACCCAGGGCGTGCCCTGCTGGCGGCGGACCCGGGCCCTGCGCGGGTAGCGCTTCCTGCGCTCAAGGTGCACCTGCAGCCGGTTTTGCCAGGTCAGTCTGGCCTCTAGTTGCCGTTCATTCAGTGCGCCCTCTGTGGGGGCTGAAGCCACTTCGGCCGCCCGGGTCCGGGCAGTCACAGGCGCGCTGGCTTCCTCTACGTATTGATCTCCGGTGGCTTCACCAGTGGCGTCCTCCCGCCGGGTTTCCTGCGGCTTCGCAACTGGCTGTTGCGGTACCTGCTGCCGGGGTTCGCGCTCCGCCTTTTTCTGGGCAGCCCGGATGGCAACTTCGGAGACACTTTCCGGCAGGGGTTCCGGCAGCGGTTCAGGTTCCGGTTGTTGTGGCGTGTTGTGCTGCCGGGGCGCGGGTGAGGACGCCTGCTGTTGGGGACCAACCGGGAGCTGCTGGAGGGGAGCCACCGGTGCGGCCACCAGACTGATGTCAACAAGCTGCGGCAGCGCCGCTGGAGGCAGCGCCAGCTGTGTGTCCGGTTGCCGGAAGAAATAAAGCGCTACGGCTGCGTGCATCACCAGGGCACCGGCAACGGCTGCTAGCCAGGGCCATTGCCGGCGCTGTACGAATCCATGGCCGGGCCCTGCCAACTGGCTCATAATGCGGTTGCCGCCGGCTGCTCCCGCCCCACAAGGGCAATTTTGTGATAGCCGGCAGCCGCCAACAGGCGCATGATGGCCATGACTTCGCCGTATTCCACTTTGATATCCGCCCGCAACAGAATGCGCTGCCCGGTATCGGCGGCTTTGGCATTCAGCTGCTGGACAAGGTTATTGCGAGTCACCGGCTGGCTTTCCCCCAGAGTCAGGGTCAAATCCTTCTGTAAAGTGATATACAGGGGATCATCCTCCCGGGGTTGTGAGGCCGCCTCGACAGAGGGGAGCGCTACAGGCACACTCACCGTCGCCAGTGGCGCAGCCACCATAAAAATAATCAACAGAACCAGCATGACATCAATAAAGGGCGTGACATTAATTTCATGCTGTTCCGTCAGCACCTCACCATGATCCTTTTGCAGGTTCATCGCCATTAGTGGGTACCCCGGGCCAGAGACGCCGAATGCAGTTTGCCGGCTGCGGTCAAATCATCCATTGGCCGGGCCTGTGGGTGGTGGCGGTCAAGATCGCGACTGATCAAGACCAGAATTGCCGTGGCAATGTCGGAGAGTACCGCGCGGTAATTACCGATAGTCCGGGAAAAGTAGTTGTAGATCACCACGGCGGGAATCGCTGCCACCAAGCCCATTGCGGTTGCCAGCAGCGCTTCCGCAATCCCCGGCGCAACCACGGCGAGGTTCGTGGTTTGCGTTTGGGCTATACCGATAAAACTGTGCATAATGCCCCAGACCGTCCCAAACAAACCGACAAAAGGCGCCACGGAACCGATGGTGGCGAGCATACCGGTGCCCTGGCTCATACGCCGCACCAGTGAAGCCTGCACGCGTTCAAGCCGGGCCACCACCCTTTCCTTCAACCCCTCATCCGATGTCGGACCATCGCAGGAAAGTTCCAGTTCATGGCGGCAGGCCTCAGCCAGCAGCAAGGCATCGCCAGCCAGTCCCTCAAGGCCATCGTGTGCCCTGGCGAAACTGTTACTCTGCACCAGTTGTGTGAGCAGCCGTTGGGCGCGGCGGCGGGCCAGACGCAACTGAACCGTTTTCAGCAACCACACAGCCCAGGTCAAAACCGACGCGAGCAGCAAACCGATCATCACCGTCTTTACCACAATGTCCGCTGCCTGGTACATGCCCCAGGGTGACAGGTCGTGGCCGCTGAAGGCCGTATCACCGATGGTTTCTGTGCCCTGGCCCGCGGCCTGATTGGAGGACCCGTCCACCAACACCTCGGCTTGCGGGGAAGAGGCTGAAGCCGGGGCAGAGGACTGATACGCGGCATTTGCCGCCTGGTTATCCTGCGCCAGGGCCGGCAACTGCACAAAAGTGCCACCCAGCAGACACCATAACAAAAGGGTCCGGAACTCCATTGCCAACTCCTGCCAAGCTCTTGGCTGAATTAATTTTCAGGGGATGCGAGCAGCTGCTCAACGTTCTGTCGGGCAAAGGCAAACGCGGCAATCGCGCCTTTCAGGGCGGCTTCCCGCTGCTCGCCGGCCAGTTCAAGGGCGTCGAGGGCATTTTTAAATTTGCGCCAGTGTAATCCCCGCCCCATCTCGTTTGCGGCCAGGTGGCGCGCACCAAACGTCTCCGACAGATCGAGTTTTTTGACCTGTTTCAGCAGGAATGCCGCGCCCAGATTGGACCCTTCAACCACATATAGCCAGCCCAGCGCGCTGTAGATATCGAGAATCTGCACTTGTGCCGCCACTTCCCTGTCCTCTGACAGGGCTTCGGGTGTCAGCCCGATATCCCGGCAATCTTCTATCACTGCCCACAGGCGATTTCTTTGCGCTAACTCCGGCAGCCAGTTTTGCAACCGGGCATTTTCAAACCAGCGGGCAACGGCGTGGTGCAGACGGGACTGGGTGCGCACAAACAGGGCATAGCGCTCGCGGCTGGAGAATACCGACAGCGACATAATGCGTGTATCCAGGCTCTCATGGATCGAGTGTGTGCCGGCTTTCAAGCAGGCGGAAAGTGCCGGCACCTGGAATGGGTCAGACAGGGTTTCAGCGGGTTCAGTCACAGGCAACTCCCAGCAAGGTCATCAGGGCTTCCTCACATTTATCCGGTGGGTTTGTAACTGGTGACGGACCAAACTGCACTTAACCCATCTCGATGGAGACAGGGGAGTATACAAAGCTTTTCTTTAAATGAGAATGTTAATCATTTATAGTTGCAAAATATTTTACAACTGCAGCAGTATCCAGCGTGAGGTCCCCGCATTGGCCATCAAAACCCACTCCAAGGGATTTAATGAACTGTACCAGTCGCATCACGAGTGGCTTGTGCATTGGATAGCCCGCCGCAACCCCGGTGGGAATAATGCCCAGGACCTGGCCCAGGACACTTTTGTACGGCTGCTGGATCGCCCCAGGCTGCCCGGGGCCATTCGCAGCCCGAGAGCCTGGTTGACCAAGGTGGCCGGCAACCTGCTGATTGACCAGATTCGCCGCCAGGTGCTGGAAAGAAACTATCTCGCTGTGCTGGAGAACCTGCCCGAAGCGACATACCCGTCACCGGAAGACAAATGGGAGCTGCTCGGCCTGCTGGAGCACATTGACCAGTTGTTAAGCGGCCTGCGACCACTTGAAAAAACGGTATTTTTAATGGCGCGGCTGGATGGTATGACCTATAGACAGGTCGCGGAAAGTCAGGGACTGAGCCTGTCATCGGTGGAAAAATACATCGCCAAAGCAATGCTCAAATGCTATGCCGCCACCTATGGGGACCGCTATTGATCCGGTCATAGAACAGGGAGTTGCAACCCCCTGCCGCCAGATACCAACCCCGGAAGGACAGCAACGCTAAAAGGGCCATTTCAGGGACACCATTCCAGCGCTGATCAAGCGCGAATGCTGTCCCGGTGAACAGTGATTTTTTGATAATGGTATTGCGCTGACATGACATCCGTAACGGAATCTGAATCTGCCCCGTTCCCCGACGCGATTGTGGGCGAAGCGATTCGATGGCGTATCCGACTGGCCTCCGGGGAAGTCCAGGAATCGGAACAGATCGCGTGGCGGGCATGGCGTGCCGCAAACCCCGAACACGAACGTATCTGGCAGCGCCTTGAGGCAATGGAATCGGCATTTCACAAGCTCAACCGTGAAGCACCCGGGCTCGCCTCTGCCACTTTGATAAAAACCGATAAGGACATGCGCAAGATCCGTCGCCGCCGGATGCTAAAAGCGGTCGGTGGCACCACCCTGGGTATGCTTGCCGCCGGCTGGATCGGACACCACCGGGGTGTCTTTCATCACCTCAAGGCAGATTACTCTGCCCAGGGGCAGCCGCGGCACTACACATTACAGGACAATAGCCAACTCTGGCTGAATTCTGGCAGCGCCATTGAACTGGATTTCAGTGGGGCAAGGCGCCGGATACGGCTGAGCAGCGGGGAGATACACCTGGCCGGCGCGCCCGATCCGCGCCCCCTGCACGTTTCCGTGGCCGACAGTCTGTTCACTGCCCGCGATTCGCGCTTTTTTGTCCGAGATGGCGGCCACTATGCGTTGCTGCAAGTGGTGCAAGGCCAAGTGGAAATGCGGCCGCGCCATGGGGCCTCACCCATGCAAGCCAACGCGGGGGAGGCCTTTCGAATTACTCACACAGATGTGCAAGTGCTGGACAGTCGCATGTTTGATTACAGTGGCTGGGTGGATGGTGTGCTCTCTGTTCGCAGCATGCCTCTGGGGGAATTTCTGCAGGAGCTGTCACGCTATTTTCGGGGGTTTTTACGCTGTGATCCCAGGCTTGAAACCCAGCGGATATCCGGGGTATTCCAGTTGCAGCAACTGGACTTGACCCTCAAAACCCTGGCGCGCTCTGTCGGCGGCGAGGTGCGTTATTTGACCCCCTGGTGGGCAACAATACAATAACCGGGTTAGGCATTTATCTTTCTTACCCACTGACAAATTATTTAAAAAATGCCGTAACCCACTTGTGCCTGGTAACTCTCAATAAGTTATCTAAGTGAAAACGAGCACTCACCGGTTTGACTGCCGGTACCGTTTCCCCATCCTACAGCACAGGGGCAATTTGGCTTCGACCCGTCGGCTCAAAAAATCCCATGGCTATGTTCGGTGTTTTTGATCGTCCCTTTCTGCAATCTCTTTGATCAGGACCGAATTACCCCTATTTATAAAATTCACACCGGCCCCGGGTCGAATGTTGAACAACCCGTGCTGCGTTGTGACAGTGCTCTTTGTAATGAGTCATTTAATACAATCTGAATCCAGCCAGGCCGATGAAACTCCCTGTTTAATCGCCCCAATTGTGTGGTTGAGCAAGGCTCCAGTGTGTGACTTGGCTCACTGCATTTTTATCCATGGGCGACTTACAGCCCAATGCGAACAGCTGGCTTCCAGAGTCTTCGTCATTATCGAGCAAAAAAATATAGTAATTCTTATTGTGATTACGGTTTTTTTCATTTTATTCGATCTACAGGTAAATACTTGAAAAGAGAAAGCTTGTCCCATGCAGCCCAGTACCGAGAAATATTTTCTACCGGCCCTGTTTGTCTTGTTCTTGGTTTTATTTCCTGTAACCGGCGTGGCCCAGGCAGAACGCAGTCCTGCACCATTGATTGCATTCGACCTGCCCGCCGGCCACTTAGGTGACGTACTCAACCTGTACTCCCGCCAGGCGGGCATTACCCTGTCTTTTGATGAGCGCCTGGTAGAGGGCATTTCAGTACCGGCACTGTTTGGCAGCTACAGCGCCGAGGAGGCCCTGCGCACCTTGTTGCGCGGCACCCCTCTGCGCGCCGTACCTGTGGGCAGCGGCGCCTGGCTGTTGGAAAACATTGCGCAACAAGACCTGATGGTGCTGGACAGCATTCAGGTGCAGAGCCACAGTGACAAGAGTAAAGACCAGGCCTACCGCGAAGCCGGCTCGGTCAATATTATCAACCAAGGGGATATCGAGCGTTTTCGCGGTACCAGTGTCGGAGATATTTTCCAGAGTACGCCGGGTGTCCTGATTAGTGAAAACCGCAACTCCGGTGGTCTCGATATTAATATTCGCGGTATGCAGGGACAGGGTCGGGTACCGGTGTTGATTGATGGCAGTCGCCAGGAGACAACGATTTATCGCGGTTATGCCGGTATTTCCAGCCGCAGCTATATTGATCCGGACCTGATTAGCACACTGCGCATCGACAAGGGCCCTGTGATAACAGCGGAGGGCACCGGGGCCACGGGCGGTGTTGTCATTGTAAACACCCTGCGCGCCGAGGATATTGTGAAACCGTCAGCGCTGTCTGGGCTGCGCCTGCGTGTCAGTGGTATCGGCAATAACTCCGCAGCACCGGAAGCCGGCACCTATGCCGGCTATTATCTGCCGCGCAACGCCTATCGCTCCGATTGCCGCTTTTCCATCTACTGTACCGACAACTATTTGATGCCCGACCGTTTTGCCCCCGAACATGGCATGGACAGGCCGAACCTGCTGGATTTTGAAGGCTATGCAGCCAGTATTGCCGGAGCCCGGCGCTTTGACTGGGGCGACTTGGTCCTGGCCCACGCCCGGCGCGAGCAGGGAAATTACTATGCCGGTACTGAGGGACCGGCGCCGGAGGTCCTCATCGGCAAACCGGAAAAACTGGCCTGGTATACAGAAACACCGGTTACGCTTGAGGGGGCTTCCCCCTTTCGCGCCGGGGAGCAGATCCCCAATACCCACTACTCCAGTGATTCCTGGTTGCTAAAAAGCGAGTTGGCACTGCCCGGTGACCAGAGCCTCGAACTGGGCTATATCCGCTACGACAGCACCTACGGGGAAATGATGCCCTCCCAGATCATTGCATTCGGGCAGGCGAGACAGTGGCTCGATAGTGCAGTGGTCAACCACACCTATACCGCGCGCTACCGCTGGCAGCCCGTAGCCTATGACTGGGCCGACCTGCGGGCCAATGCTTGGCACACCGATGCCACAACCAATCTAAACACTCCGGGTGTGGGTTCTATCGACCTGGAGAACAATACTGCCCGTACCGACGACTACCAGCGCTGGGGCGTGGATATCGCCAACAGTATGCGCTTTTATCCATTGGGTGAACTGAAACTGGAGTATGGCGTTTCAGGACAGTGGGAGGAGGTGGATACCGATACCCCGGCCACTGAGGGATTCTACCTGGGTTCCCGTAGCGGCTGGCGCAGGGAATTCAGTGCATTTACCGCAGTGGAATGGCGCCCCTGGCTTCAATGGACCCTGGCAGCGGGCATTCGCCATACCCGCTTTCATTCAAAAGACAATAATCCACTGCCTTTGGACCGCAATGATCCGGCCTGTACCGCAGATGGGCAGGGTGGGTGCCTGCCGGTGCACTACAGCAACCAGCATTCCGGTAACGCGCCTGTCATAGCCCTGACCTGGGAACCCGTTCAGGGTTTGCAATTTTATGCCCGCCATGCGCAAGCCCTGCGTATGCCCAGCCTGTTCGAAAATACCTCCGGCTGGTCGGTGAGCCCCGCACTGGATATTCCCCTAAACCCGGAGCACGCCACCAATAACGAGTTGGGCATGAATTACCTGAATAAGGATGTATTCCACAGCGCACATCAGCTGCGTTTCAAGCTTGCCTATTTTGATAATCACGTGGATGACTATCTTACCCGCACCCAGCCCAACGCCTGGGAACAGGAACAGGATGGTCTGGATTTCTTCCGCTTGCGCAATATCGATAGCCTGGATCTTGAGGGTTGGGAGCTGAATCTTGGCTATGAAACCCGATACTGGATTGCTGAAATAAGCGGTACCCGCTACGAGCATATAGAAGTCTGCAATGTGGGCAGCTATGTTCGATATTACTGTACCGATTGGGGCATACCGCAAAGTTACATCAATAACATGATACCACCCAACTGGCATGCCAGTGCGCATTTGGGGGTACGCCTGCTGCAAAAACGATTGAAAATGGGACTGCGAGGCACCTTTATGGGTGAGCGCAATTCCATTCCCCGCTACAACGCCCCCACCGGATTCAACAAGCCGGTACTGTGGCACAGCTACAACCTGGTGGATATCTACACCAGCCTGGCACTCAACGACAATTTGTCGATGGATTTCACGGTCGACAATATCACCGATCAATATTACCTGGATGCCCTGAGCCTTGGGCTGGTACCCGCTCCAGGACGCACCGCCAAACTCAGCTTTACCTATCAATACTAATTGATTGCGATATTCAACGAGGGAGTCACACCGATGAAAAGCTCAATGGGCTTACTGGTCTCACTGTATCTGTCCTTCCTGCTCGCTGCCTGTAGTGGTGGTTCGGGTGGCGGCAGTGACGCAGATAGCGCACCGGAAAAACCCACCGCCAGCATTAGCCTGCTGGCGCCTGTCGACAATACGTTTTCCCTAAAGGATGGCGACGTGACAGTTAACTTAAACGGCACCGACAGCAGCAGCCCGCGCAATGCAACCCTGCGCTATCGCTGGGAGCTGATTGAACGCCCGGCACTGAGCGAGGCCACGCTGAGCAGTGCCGATGATGCACACACAGGATTCACTGCCGATTTACCGGGCGACTATGTTGTCAGCCTGATCGTGGATGACGGCACTGCGTCCAGTGTTGCTTCCCGTTTAACGCTCACCGCCACCAGTCCTTTTCCGGTGGCGATCACCGAGCCGGGGCACAGTGTCGCTTTGGGCACAGACAGCCTCGGCCTGGATGGCAGCTTCAGTACACCGCCCACCGGGGAGAGCGGAGACCTGGCATACCTCTGGGTTCTGATAGAGAAACCCGCCGAAAGTGCCGCTTATCTCTCTAACAGCGACCGGAGCAGGGCGACCCTGCACCTGGATGTCAAAGGCGAATATAAACTGCAGCTGGTTGTGACCTTTAACGGAATCACAAGTGCACCGGCTGAGGTCCTTGTTACCGTGTCCTCTGGCGATGCCCCCCCGGTTGCAATTGCCGAAGATGCCAGCGTTATTCTGGGTGAACAGGTAGTGCTGAATGCCGGTGAAAGTTACGATCCAGAGGGCAAACCCTTGCAATACCGCTGGAGATGGACATCCAGCCCGGTTGATCCGGATGGTGTGCCGCTGCCTGATCTCACAGGCACAACCAGCTCCACCCTGACATTTACCCCGATTGCCGCCGGCACCTATAACCTGAACCTGTTCGTTTTTGACGGCGCCAGAAAAAGTGCACAGCGGGAGGTGACGGTTGTGGTTGAAAGGGACCCGGAAGCGGAGGACAACAAGGCCCCCATCGGGGCGTTGGAAGCAACCGGGTATTTCCCCTCTTACAGTATCGGTGAGCAAGAGGTAGGGGAACGTGCCGAGTTTAACTTTGTCGGCTACGATCCCGAAGGGGAGGCGCTGCAAATTATCGAGGCGGTGCTGGTGGAAAAGCCAAGCGGCAGTACGGCAGAATTGCAGGATATTGGCTCCTGGAAACCCATGGGCAAAAAAATCCAGGTCCTGGATGTGGCGGGTACCTACCGCGTACAAATGACCATTTCCGATGGCGTTAATGCAATAACCACTGAAGCCACCCTGCAGGCCAAAGTGGGCAATGTCAATGGCCACCCCCATACCCGGGGTGTCGAGGCACAATCCAAATCGGTACTGGTGGGTGACGCCCTAATATTCGATGCTTCCAGCAGCGACCCCAACGACGACCCCATGGATTTTCACTGGGAACTGGTCGACAGGCCGGATGGCAGTAAGGCCGTGATCGAGGCTGTCATTGAGCCGGAAAGCCAGGAGTACCGCCGTGCCAAAGTGGTCACTGACCTGCCGGGCTCCTATACCGCCCGCCTGATCGTGAGTGATAACCGGGGCCTGTATGCAAGGACCTACTCCCAGGATGACGGGCTTGCCAAGGTTTCCAATGCCGTACCGGAAATCCGCTCTGTAGTCTGGGCGCGCAACTGGGGAAGACTGTCACCGGGAGAGGACTATTTTCAAATACTGCCGTGTATGTCGCTGTTGCACCGCCCTGTGGTGGTTGACCCCGATGGCGATGAGGTGTTCACCCATGAGGAACTGGTCAGTGCACCGGATGGTGGAGAATTTACAAGTGACCCGAATTCAGAGGATTGTGAGGATGCTTACGGTCTCGTATTTACCAAACCAGGTACCTATACCTTCCGTTACTACGCCACGGATCTTATTGACGATGCACCGGAATATGATTTTGTGGTACAGGTGGAACCACTGAGCCAGGCCAGGGGCGTACGTCTGCGGAGTATTTCCAGCAGAGGGAGTTTGTGGCGGCCGATGCCATATGAAAATATTCCGCCCTATGCCACCCCCTCCGGACTCCGTTGGGACCTCTCTGCCACTGAGGAGCAATCTATCCAGTGGTCTATGACTGCTGTGGATGCGGATTACACCATCGAGAATGTTCAAATACGCCATATCAACGGTGGCTTGACCAGCCTGACGCCCTGGTTTGAAGGGCTTGCAGAAGGCCAGGTGATCAAGAAAGGGGCGTCTCTCACTTTCCGCACCTGGTTACCCGCAGTGCCCTGTATCCGCACCGATGACAAAGCGGAGGGATTTCATTTTTCCTTCAATATTAAGGAGCTACCCGAGCTCAGTTTTCTTTATGAAAACTGGGTAGGTGCAGATGACGGTACCTTTGGTGACTGGAGACAGTGCGAAGCCGGCGAACTCGACTGAGTCTGCAGTGCATTGCGCAGTGCCCTGTCCAGGGATGGACACCGCCTCGGGATAAAGTGGCGATTGGGATTGATCGTTCCCCCTGCTGCCAATAACTCCTGCCTGCAATCACTGTAGTTATCCAAGGCCTGGGCCACTGGCAGCAGCCTTTTCCCCTGTTATCCTGCCCGACCTAGCACAGGGGCCAACGGAGTCTTTTCCCTCACTCCAGGCCCAGGGTATTCCGTAGCAAAACGCGCGCTGTGCCGATAGCGGGCGTATAAGGGTACTGAGGACCCCTCGAATCTCCAACCCTGCAGGGAGAAGCCTGTGCACTGCGCCGGGTTTGCAGTGCATATGGGCAATCCTTTGCTAATAACTCCAGCATTTCACTGCTGGAGTTATAGCCCGAACCTCCCTGTTCGGGTCAGTGCATTGCGGCAGACAATGGGCTGGATGAATTGGTTCGGCATCGCCCGCCCACTGCTTATTGGGCTGTCCGGATGCTGAAGTTTTCTTACGCACACATTCATGTATTTGGTAGTACCCACAAAGATTGTGATTTTCACACAAAATCTGTGCGCTTTTCTGCGGGTACCCCAGAGCCCCCGTTAGTATTCGGTTTGGGTGTCACCAAGCCGTCTCTGCCACGGCTATTTTCTACCTATTCGGGGGTAGCGACTTCCGATCTACCCACTCTGGTCAGGTGTTCCCCCCGGCAGTCCCTTTTATATTCCCCGCTTTCACGATTTTTCGATGGCCCCCGGTCACTGCGTCAGCGGTTTCCCACACCCAATGCAGCACCTCGAGAGACGATCGCCACGAGAGGAAAACCGATGTCCGCAGCAGAGCCTCGATCCGCTATCACACCTGCAGGTTGCTCACCGCTCGGGAATCGCTATGGATCAGACTTCCCCAAAAGACTGTTGAAGGGGTTACTCCGTCGGCCGCAGCAAAAAAAGAGGACAATCGTCAGTGAATAACAGAACGGGTTACCGGGCCCTGCCGCTGGTTTATGCGTGCTCCGGTTGTTCCAGTGCCGCACAGTTAGCGAACGCACTGGCCGTGCGGCTCGATCACAACAAACAGGCAGAAATGTCCTGTGTTGCCGGTGTGGGCGGCGATGTGGAAGCGCTGGTAAAAATTGCCAAGTCCGCTCGCCGGAAAATAGTCCTGGACGGCTGCCCGCTGCACTGTGCGGCCAACTGCCTCCGGCGCCATGGGATTGAACCGGAGGTGCATGTGGATCTGTCCCGGGAGGGGGTTCGAAAAAAAATGCATGCATATCCGGCAGCGGAAGAGGTAGAGCGTATCTACCAGACGGTGGTCACCCCGCGGCTGGCCGCACTTAAGGGGCAGTGAGTCATCTGCATTGCCAGATATTTACAGGTATTAGTAGCGCCTTGCCTTAGGGCAGAAGCGACTGCAGAGAGCACGCCTGTACAAAACCCTGCCGCCAGTGAAAATGGCAAGGCGGATCAGGGTTACAGGTGCCAGGAACGCTTCCCGGACCACGCCACACGCTTCACCGAGGCCGGAGCCGGGCTGTCACCATTATTGCGGATAGGGAGGGGGACTATTGCTTGTCAGAAGATCGATTGCCCGCATAGGCTACCGGTTCAGCTGCAACCTACTGCCACTGTTGCCCAACTGGCCGGGCGAAGTTGTCTTTATCAAGCTGCTCAATCAGCGGCTGTCGGAAGAGCTGCAGGACGGACTGTTTGATTTCCTCGACAGCAAAGTCCTGGAGGTCTCGGTGACGGACTTCGGCGTATGCCTTCGTATCTCCAAGCGCGATGCCTATTTTGTGCGCGCACCCACGGGTGTACCGGCCGACTCGACCATCTCTGCCAGTATCTGCGACTTTCTCGCCATTGCCAGTGGCAGAGAGGACCCGGACACGCTGTTTTTTCAGCGCAGGTTATGCCTCGGCGGACAGACCGAAATCGGGCTCACGGTGAAAAACCGTCTGGATGCGCTTGATCGAAGGCGTATACCGCAATGGGCCCAGCGCTGGCTGGAAATGACTGCTGCCGAACTGGCAGCGATTGTTGCGAATTAGCAAGGAATCACTGTGGAACTGGTATGTCCCGCCGGAAGCCTTCCGGCCCTGGAAGCCGCACTCGATCATGGAGCAGACGCGGTTTATATCGGCTTTAGCGATGCAACCAATGCGCGCAATTTTGGTGGCCTCAACTTCAACGACAAAAGTGCGCTGCGCGCCCTGGAGCATATACGCGCTCGCGGCAAAAAACTGTTTGTGGCCATCAATACCTATGCAAAACCGGACAGCTTCGCGCGCTGGCAGGGCGCCGTTGATCGCGCAGCCGCTCTCAGTGCCGACGCGGTCATTTTGGCGGATATCGGCCTGATCAGTTATGCGCGCGAGAAGCACCCCAATCTGGCCCTGCACCTGTCTGTGCAGGCCTCTGCCACCAGTGGACCGGCACTGGAGTTTTATCGACAGCAATTCGGTGTCCGTCGTGCGGTATTACCGAGAGTGTTGTCCCTCAAGCAGGTACAGCAACTGGCAGCTGCAAGTCGTGTGGAGCTGGAAGTCTTCGGCTTCGGCAGCCTCTGCATCATGGCCGAGGGGCGTTGTCACCTGAGCTCCTATGTTACCGGCGAGTCGCCCAACCAGAACGGCGTCTGTTCCCCGGCCAGGGCGGTGGAGTGGCGAAACACCGCGAGTGGATTGGAGACGCGATTGAACGGCGTGTTGATCGACCACTTTGCGGAACATGAAAACGCCGGCTATCCCACCCTGTGCAAGGGTCGTTTTATTGTGGATGGCAAACGCCAGCACGCGCTCGAAGAACCGACAAGCCTGAACAGCATGGCACTACTACCAGAGCTTAAAGCGGCCGGTATCCAGGCCATTAAGCTTGAAGGCAGACAGCGCAGCCCCGCTTATGTGGCACAGGTGGTGCGTACCTGGCGAGAGGCAATCGATGCAGTGCTAGAGCCTGGTGCGGATTTTTCGATAAAGGACCGCTGGCGCAAGACGCTGGCGAAAAATTCCGAAGGCAAGCAAACAACACTGGGCGCTTATGACCGCCCCTGGCAATAGAGAATACACAATGCGGCTCGCTCTGGGACCAGTGCAATACTATTGGCAACGCACCGACATCAATCACTTTTATGAAACCATGCTGTCCACGCCGCTGGATAGTATTTACCTGGGAGAAGTGGTGTGCGGCAAGAGACACGCGTTGCGGGCACCGGACTGGCTGGAGCTGGCACAGATGCTGGCAGAGGTTTCCGACAAGCAAATAGTCCTGTCGACACTGACATTACTGGAATCCAATGCCGACCTCAGTTGGGTGCGAAAAATCTGCAGTAACAGCAAACTGTTGGTTGAGGCCAATGATATGTCGGCGGTACAGCTGTTGTCGGAGGCACGCCTGCCGTTTGCCTGCGGCCCGACTGTCAATATCTACAATCAGCACACACTGGCGTATCTAATGTCACTCGGCATGGTGCGCTGGACGGTGCCGGTGGAAATGAGTTCGCGACAACTGGCAGCGGTGCTCAACGCCTGCGAAAAGAAACCCGAAGTCGAGCTGTTTGCCTACGGCCATATGCCACTGGCCTATTCTGCGCGCTGCTTTACTGCCCGCCACCTCGGCCTCGACAAGGATAACTGTGCCTACCGCTGTATGGAATACCCGCACGGCCTGCCACTGGAATCCCAGGAGGGCGAGGCGCTGTTTGTGATCAACGGTATACAGACGCTGTCCGGAAAGCCGCTCAATCTGCTGCACCACTTCCCGCAGCTGTGTGAACGGGGCATTGATATCCTGCGGCTGTCACCGCAATGGCAACAGATGGAGCAGGTGATTGAGGCTTTCGACCGCGCCAGACACGGCGATCTGCACCCGCAACTACTGCCCCCCGGCGTCGATGGTTACTGGTGCGATCACCCCGGTCTCGAACTGATCGCCCGCAGTGGCACCGGCACACCGGCCTGAGGCAGAGATGCCGGGTGCCCACAAAGCGGGGGAGCTTGCGCGACAGGTCGTTGGTGAAACCTATCCGCTCAAAATCCCCCGGGTGGCGACTTAATTCAATCCATGTGTTCAGGATAACGGTATTCAACAGTAAGGATTGCATCCTATGCCAGTCCGTAACAGGGATTTCACCTGGCCTTAAATAGCCAGCCGATACCAATGAGGGCGCCTGATCGCCTTTATGCAGCGTCTGGCAAATTTATCGCCAGCCAACAGCGCTGGTGGTTTCTGCGTCTTTTCAAAACCAAATTTCCTGGGCAATTGCGTGTACATGGAGCGCGGCGGGGACCCGCATACGGCTTTTAGCCGCTTTCCGGTTTCAAAGCAGTGGTAGTAAACAGTTGAGATACCCAGTTCATCACGAATAAACCGAAGGGCTGCCAACATGGATGCCTCGGCCCACAACTTTCTATAAGGCGCCAGCGTCTGCTCAACATACTGTTCGAGGTCCTCGAAATTACCGAGAATATTCGCAAACAGCTCTCCCGGTTTGGCAGAGGGCTTCTTGACTCTACGCATCTTTACCCTGGCCAATGTCACTGAGGCATTGCGCAGCCAGTCATTCTGGATTTCCTCGATCAACACCTCATTGGTATCAAACCCAATATCCATACGCACCCATGACATGGTTTTGCGACGGACTCGTTGTACGGGGTGTCCCCAGCACTCGAAGGGGCCGCAGTGTGCATCGGGTTTGACCAGTTTACGATACAGCGCGTTGTGCTTGCCATCAAAGTTCAACTGCAGCACCAGGTTGCATTGATTTCTAGAAGTCTGATCCCAGCCCCGATCTCCATCACCCCAACTGGTTAAACTGAGAGAGAAGGGCAACAGATCCTTTGACCACAGAGATTGTAAATCCTGCCGGGAGACCACGCCATTCGCACAGTGCTTCAGTGCCTGTGCCACTACAGGTTTCTGCAGCTGCTGGCTCAATACTCCCGTCTTCAGGTCAGACACTTTCATGCTTTTACAACGCAGACGATTCATTTCAAATTCGATCAGATCGAAGCAGTAACGATCCTTAAAATACCGAAATACCCGACGTTCATCGCCTAAGCACGCCAAAACCTCTTTTACTTGTTCGTTTTTCATTGTTTGTCATCCAATTCTGATACTTTGCACAGCCCAAGGCTCCGGCGATCAACTCCGAAAGTGCCGGTGGCGTTGAGCGGCATCCCACCCCTGACGTATTCCCATTCTTTAAAAGTACTTTGAAAATGCACATTTTGATTCTCCTTGCAGCTACTAGCGTTATGAATGAAACTCTCTGCACTTGCAGCCTGTGGTCTGCCGCTAACGCTTTTCTTTGAAATCCGCCCCGTGAAATACACGCACAGGATTTCCACGCACTAGCTGGTAATGTTTCAACCATCTGTCTCGAGTCTGTGCGTGCCTGTCAATCGCTTCTCCAGCAAACAATTTCAACTGCAGACGCTCCAACGCCTGCTGACGATTCCGGTGCTGGGACCGCTCAGATTCAGCGCGAACCTGTATCCCAGTTGGCCGATGGGTAATACGTACAGCACTGCTGGTCTTGTTAACATGCTGCCCTCCAGGACCACCTGCGCGCATGGTCTCTACAGTGATTTCACATGCCAATTGATGCATATTCATCTCCTTTGTATCATCCACGAAGACCGGCTCAATGCCGACAAACCAGTTGCTGCGCTTGTGTTTTGGCCGATAGCGGCTTTTCCCTTGCCACAGGATCGGTCCGCTCCAGGAGCGCGCAAAGTTTTTAGCACCAATCCCTTCCAGACGAATCAAGCTGGAAAGATAGGCATCCACCTCGATCAGATTTTGTTGGCGCATTGCCTTGTCAAAAGCCAGGCTTTCTATGATCTCCGCGGAGATAGATCGCTTTCCCGCCTCTCGTACTACCCGCTTCATTAACTGAGCCACAACCCAACCGCATTCCTTTGGGCCCTGGCCGACACTGATTTGAAGACAGACGGCTTCATGGTGCCTGTTTTCTTTAACCACGTTACTTTCTCCGCGTTTTATAGGTGATAATCGGCTTAAAGCTTGCAATCACATCCATCATGCCCGCCTGTATCAAATCATCTATAACTGTACTGATGTTCTTGTAGGCTTGAGGCGCTTCCTGATAGAGCAGGTCTCTTTGTTGGCAGATCACCCGACTACCCATCTCGGTCACCTCCAGATCCCTAACCCTGTAGCGACCTTGAAGCCGACCCCTGCATTCACTGCGCTTCCATTTTCGTCCCGCGCCGTGTGCAAGAGAAAAACCACCTGCCGCCAAACTCTGTATGTCCGAAATCCTGGGCCTCACCAGATAGCTCAGACTGCCCCTCGACCCCGGAATCATCACCAGACCCTGATCCGTTGGACTGGCACCTTTACGATGAATCCAATAGCGCTCGGTATCCGTGTGCTTTAACCCCAATGCCTCCAGAGAGGCCCGATCCAATGCCGTTACACTGTTGTGCGAAACATCCAGTAAAGCACTTTTCTTTACCCTTAAACGCTGGCAAAACCTCTCTGCAATCAGGTCCCGGTTGGCCACTGCCCAGCGAATGGCATAATCCTGCTGCTGAAGATATTGAGAGATGACCCTCTGCCCATTTGAGTGAGCCCCATTAACATCTGCCTTACTTATCAGGCTCTGTCCACCATGGACATCAACATAGCGGCGCAGTATTTTCTGCCCAAGGCCACGAGATCCTGAGTGGGCCAAAAACACCACAGCGTGTTTATCCAAACCCAATCCAGATAGAACCACAGGGTCGAATATTTCATTCACCTGCTGAATTTCCGCAAAGTGGTTACCACCGCCGATTGTTCCCAGTTTCAGATTTTCGCTTTTCAACGCGTTATCTTTGGTTACAACACCGGCATCCATCAACCATTTGTCCCTATCTCCTTCCTTCCAGGGATCATCCAGATCCACAAGGCGCTTTTCCCATTTATCCAGCTTGACCTGTCTTTTGCTCACATTCAGCTTCCACAAGCCCATACCACAACCAATATCGCTACCCACCAGGTGCGGGTATATGTGACCATGGGTAATAAACGCAGCGCCTATTGGTTGACCCTTGCCCGGATGCAAGTCGGGCATCCCCACCACACAACGCATACCGGGCAATTCGGCTGTTTTCTTCAGCTGATCCACTGCAGAAGTCTCCAGCCAGTTTTTATCAGAAATTACCAGGCGTATTACAGCCTGTGACGATGCTTGCAGTGTTTTCACCACGGCACTGCCACTAGCTGAGTTTTCTTTAAAAGTATGCATTTTTTCTCAATTTTGAAGAACTATTAACTTTTTCAAAGCAGCAGTGTCCCCGGCCTGAAAACCTGTAGTTTCAAACCTGCAAAAAGCGTAAAGTGCTTACGGACAATAACTGCCCCTGGCAGAGGCGATTGCTCTTTTAGACACATGATGAGCAGGCGCAGGATAGCCAGGATGCCTGTTGGTAACTTCAAAGCCGGGACCGATAAACTGCGCTCAGGCACAGCATCGCAGTTGCACAGAGAGTTTCAGGCAACTATCGATATCAGTGGCTAATTGATGAGGCTATCGGCCTACAACAGATAAATGTTGAAGCACTTATCCCGAAGAGGGAAAGAAACAGATTTATCCGAAGAAGGTTCTGGCAGCGAAGCCCAACAGTGCGTAGATAGTGATTTTTTTAAACATGCTGAGCCCCCCATTACTTGATTTCTTCGCTTGAAGACAGGATAGAATTAACGCTTGAAATAAAAAGCGTATGTTGATAACAAGTACAATGACTATAGTCAGTTTCAAGTGCCATTGCAAGGGCTTATTTGTGGCTGTTCAGGTGGGTTGTTGAAAATCGGCATTTTTTCACAACCCGCCTGAACCAACCCATATCAACAATGCCAACCCATTTTAGAAAAAACACACAGGCTAAGGGTGTTCGCTCAGTATTTCTCTCCGGCAATCGGTCATTGTTCCCAGCCCTCCCTGATTGACAACAATTTCCCAGTCATCCTCTGAATGCTCACTGAGCTCTATCTTTATGCCGCTTATTGCCTTAATCACTTGAATATTCGTCAACAGGTGCTGACTCGGCTTCAAGGTCCTGAAGCAACCACCATTACCTAGCGCCATCGGCAACAAAAGCTGATCGGCCAAATGCTCTCCCACAGGCACTCCCGCTTTCATATATCGCTTCAAGGCACTGATTGCACGCTCTGCCACGCGTTCAGCCCGGATGTTTCGCTCCCCCACGGATTCAAACACTTCTGTAACGTCTCCTGTATTTACCCGCAGTGAAAGCATATTTCCCGGTCCGTCTGAGCTCACGAGTTTTTGATGTAGTGAGGAATTCTCCCAGTAGCACTTTTTCTTAACCCGGTTGAGCTCCCTTTCGATCACATGCGTTGGGATACGGGCCGATAGTGCCACCGCTTCTTTACGCTTCACTTCACCACGCTGCATGAGAGTCAACGCTTGGATTTTTTTTGTTGGCACTATCCTCACGCGCCAGTCACCGCCACCAGCCGGATAAAACCCGTATTTCTTGAGATCAACCGCTACACTGCAACCCATCCGCGCTAATACCGGCAAAAAACACTTCTCTATAAAATCATAGCTTGGTGCCCAAGCATTATGGGTACCACCTTGTAAATACAATGTACTTACCCCATCTGTCAGCAGCAATGGCATCAGCACCGTTTGAAAGACCAGGGTAGTGCTGCCAGCGGAACCGACCGCAAAGCGATATGCTCCCGACTTCACTGCGCCGGGCTCAAAAGTCACCACCGATGAGCCGAGCGCATCACCAGCCACTTTTGCCCCGCTAATCTCTTTTGCCGCACGCAGGCAGGCCAGATGCTGCCGCAGTAACCCGGACCGGCTTCTTCCTGAGCGGATATTTTCTATACGGACCGGTTTTCCCAGGCACATTGCCAGGCTCAGCGCAGTCCTGAAAATTTGTCCGCCCCCTTCACCCTGGGAGCCATCAATTACAATCACAACCCGTTCCCTGCCTATTTTTTGATGGACGTGACGGGATTCGAACCCGCGGATAACAACAACCGGAGCATGACTTCCGGCCAGCGAAAGGCTTGGAAACGCGCGCCAGCTGACACCCGCTTTAAAGCATCGAGCCTGCATCCTCAACCCTACGCCCAGCGCTGATTAGGTTGTCACCAGTTTTACCTGGCCACCTGTATGCCAATCATTTTAAGTGGTGACACTCCCTGCTCATCAGCACGCCCTATAACTTTTGTAACACTTTTTAGCCCTCGCCATCCCCTGGCAATCCAAACCTCCTTTTACCCTTTCACACACACAACCTGCTTTAGGGTGTATACAATCTCAACAAGATCCTTTTGGGCTTCCATCACCTTCTCAATCGGCTTGTAGGCTGACGGAGTCTCATCAATCACACCGGCATCCTTTCGGCATTCCACCCCTGCAGTTGCCTGACGATGGGCTTCCAGAGAAACCAACTTTTTCGCCCTGGTACGTGACATCACTCGCCCCGCTCCATGGCTACAGCTACAAAAACTCTCTGCATTCCCCAGGCCTCGCACAATGAATGAACGCGCACCCATACTGCCCGGAATTATGCCCATTTCCCCAGCACGGGCACGCACGGCGCCCTTTCGAGTCACCAGCACATTTTGTCCGTAGTGATGCTCGCGGGAGATATAGTTATGATGACAGTTCACCGCTTCCATACGCGCCTCAAATGCCAGTCCCAATGTATCCTTCACCGCTGTGATAACCCGGGCCATCATCACCTCACGATTAATACGCGCAAAGTTCTGAGCCCATTCGACCGCTTCGACATACTCATCAAAATGATCAGTGCCCTCCGACAGGTAGGCCAAATCCAGGTCGGGGAGATGGATATGCCAACGCGCCATGTCTTTCTTTGCCATTTCAATAAAATAGGTCCCAATGCGATTACCCACCCCACGGGAGCCGCTGTGCAGCATCAGCCACACGCTATCGTGCTCATCCAGACACATCTCGATAAAATGGTTACCGGTTCCCAGAGTTCCCAGGTGATTGATGTTGTTGGTGTTCTTCAATACACCATGCTTCTCTTTCAACACATCAAACCGGGCTGCCAGGGGAACCCAGGCGGCCATCACATCATCGGGTAAATTCGCCCAGGCTCCTTTATCCCGGCCCCGGCCCTTACCCCGCCGCCCACCGGTACGGCCATGCGGCACAGCCCGCTCTATAGCGCTGCGCACACCCGCCAGGTTTTCCGGCAACATTCCGGCCTTCAGGCTGGTTCGCACCGCCATCATTCCACAGCCAATATCCACACCGACGGCCGCAGGAATTACCGCCCCCAGCGTTGGCACAACACTGCCAATGGTCGCCCCTTTGCCCAGGTGCACATCGGGCATTGCAGCCACCCATTGATGAATAAAGGGCATCCGCGAAATATTCTTCAACTGCTCCTTCGCCTCATCCTCAAAAGGCACACCGACCGTCCAGGATTTGATTGGCACACCGCCTTCCTGCATCACTTCATAAGATTGCTGTGTCACTGCTCTGCTCTCTTCATTCTGTGTTCTTAGTGCACGGTTTTCGTGCTATTACTATAGCTATTGCGAAGAGAGTGCCAACCTGTGCAGGGCCTCGTAAAAAGTTTTTATGTTATTGTTTTTAAATGAAATTTTTACAAAAATAATCATTCTGGAAGCCTGTAGCTCAACTTGGAAACAATCAATATCTATCTTTTATGATAGATATTTATTATATTTGATAGCATGAAAACAGTGGCCATCAGTATTCTCGGCACCACCATGGATCGGCGCGGCAAGGGCGAAAAGCGCTGGGATAAGTGGCGCCCCACTATTTCAATGTGCCAGCACGACGATTTACTTATCGAACGTCTCGAGCTGCTATTTGATAACCACTCACAAAGCCTCGCCAATCAAGTCACCGAGGATATTGCACGGGTCTCACCCGAGACCCAGGTGATGCACCATCGGGTTAATTTCAACGATCCCTGGGACTTCGAAACGGTCTACAGCAACCTGCTTGACTTTGCCCGCGGCTATGACTTTAAGCCCGACAGGGAAAAATACCTCACGCATATCACCACGGGCACACACGTTGCCCAGATATGCCTTTACCTGCTCACTGAGGCGGGTTACCTGCCGGGCCAGCTGCTGCAAACCGCTCCGGCCAGACGGAACAGCAATCAGCCCGGTGAATACCAGATCATCGATCTCGATTTATCCAAGTACGACCAGATCGCCTCGCGCTTCCAAAAAGAGCACCAAGAGGGCACCATTTACCTGAAAGGCGGCATTGAGACCAATAACGCCGCCTTCAACAAGATGATTGCACAGCTGGAACAGGTTTCGATCCGCTCCAGTGCGCCTATCCTGCTCACCGGCCCCACAGGCGCTGGCAAATCCCAACTGGCCCAACGGGTTTATGCACTCAGAAAACAGCGTGGCAAACTCGATGGCCGCCTGGTAGCGGTTAACTGTGCAACCTTGCGGGGTGAAAATGCCATGTCTGCGCTCTTCGGGCATAAGAAAGGCGCATTCACTGGTGCGGCAGCCAACCGGCCAGGTCTCTTGATGGAAGCCAACAATGGCCTACTGTTTCTGGATGAGGTCGGTGAACTGGGCCTGGATGAGCAGGCGATGCTACTGCGGGCGATTGAGGATAAGCGCTTTATGCCCTTTGGATCGGACAGGGAAGTCCGCAGTGACTTCCAGCTGATCGCCGGCACCAACAGGGACCTGAGCCAGCAATCCCGGGCAGGGCTGTTCCGGGAAGACCTGCTGGCCCGGATTGATCTGTGGACCTACCAACTCCCCTCTCTGAAGGAGCGGATAGAGGACCTGGAACCCAATATCGATTTTGAACTGGAGACCTTTTCCGGCAAGTCCGGCTACCTGGTAAAATTCAACAAAGCCGCGCGCGAACAATACCTTGCCTTCTGCCGCTCGCCGGATGCCCTCTGGACAGCCAACTTCCGCGACCTCAACGCCAGCATAACCCGTATGGGCACCCTTGCAGATGGCGGTCGTATTACAGTGGCCGTGGTCGAAGAGGAGATATGCCGGCTGAGACAGAAATGGCAATCTGCACCCGGTACAGAGCTGAACCCCAGCGCCCTGATTGAGCGGTTACTGGGGCACGACAGCACCAAACAAATGGATTACTACGAACAACTGAACCTCGCCAACCTCATCGAGGTCTGCCGAAGTTGCCACTCGATGGCAGAGGCTGGCAGAAAGCTGTTCAATATCAGCCGTGAGCGCAAGAAATCCAGCAACGACTCCCACCGGGTGAAGCAATTGCTGGAGAAACACGGGGTACGGTTTGAGGATATCAAAGCCACTCTGTAGAATCACTGGGTATAATCATTTGCGCGATTCGCCGCTGCGAAAAGTTCACGCCGATCGTTCTGTTACCTTGCGTGGTTATTCGTCACGAATTCACCAGTGGGATCATGCAAGGCTTCAAAGCCCCACCCAGCCCTCAAGCAAAGCTTTTTTACAATTCCCCTAAGCCTATCCAGTAAATGTCAGTGCGCACGCACTGTGACCTATGCAACTGCGGTTCAACTCTCGCAGCCCGCATAGCCTCTGGCCAACCAAAATTTACTTGGCGGTGAGATTTGTACCCGTGAAAACCCTACCTGTAGTACCCGTTAAATTACCTCTCTGTTGTCCAACTGCACTTGAGCCTTACCCGGTGCATCAGCGGTCTGGATACTGCCTTTTGTTGTCATCTTTTGCAGCGTCCTGTCATGCCTGATGAAGTGGTGGTATAACGCCGCTGCGATATGCCCCACGATTAAAATCCACGCCAGCCATGCTCCCAGTAGGTTTTTGTGGATAAAATCTATTGGCTTTTCGAACTCCTCGAAGGAAATACCCATTCCATCCGCAATTAAGAGCTGGTACAAGCTTGTGCTTTCGAATTTAGGGATAGCAAACAGAAAAAAATACTCTGTATTTACAGAAGTACCCACATACCCGGTAATTGGCAACAGTATCATGACGGCATATAAAACATAGTGCCCTGTATGCGCAAGCACATGCTCTAATCTCGTTCCAGGCTCTGGATCCGGTATTTGGCTGCCAATACGCCAGAGAATTCTAAGCGCTACAACGACAGCAATCGTAACCCCCACGGATAAATGCATCTGCAGAGCGACCCAATTTTCCGGGGTCTCTTCCTGCGTAAACCAATGTCGATAATAGACACTGACATAGGATGCGAGAAAAAGTACAGCCGTTACCCAGTGCAACCACTTGGCGATTGCACCATAATTACTGGCAGTGTTTCTAATACTCATCAGGTTCTCCTGAATTCCCCGGTGTTCTGGCCATCAAACGATCCATACATCAACCTATCACGTCGATTTCGTAAATCCCTTTTCGAAATTGAGATTTTTGTGGCACATCCAGTTATGGATCTGCCTGGGCAATTTATTTTTCATGGCATCTTTTTATTACCGCTGCACAAATTAATGACGGCATTTGTTCAGCGATACTGTTTCTCCGACAAATTCCATTCCCCACCAAAAGCCATTAAAAGGCTGCATACAGCACCAGTATCTAATATTCACTGTGCAGGTTATATGCCGGAGGCGACGAGATTGGGCAACTGAAATGGTTGCCCCACCTCAAGCGTAATAAAGGTGTCGGGAGGAAGACCTGCCTCACGTTTGGCCTGCTCAAGAAGTTCAACGGGTTCGTTATGCGCTTCTGCGCTCAGCTGAAAGGTCCCATAATGCATGCCTATCGATAGGTTAGCCTTTAGGTCAATATGTGCTTGAACAGCTTCAAACGGGTCCAGGTGAACAGGCTTGAATAAGTTTCTGGGTGCGTAGGCGCCGATCGGAAGCAAGGCGACATCTACTGGCCCGAAGCGCTCATAGGTACGCAGATAATGATCCGCATAGCCACTATCTCCGCCAAAATAGATTTTCTTACCACCAACCTCCAAAAGAAAGCCGCCCCAAAGGGTAGAGTTTCGGTCCGTCAGTGAACGGCCAGAGAAGTGCTGGACATCAAGGAACCAAAGCTGGAAGTTGTCAGCAACCTGTATATTCTCCCACCAATCCAACTCGCTAATTTTTTCAGAGACCGACAATCGCCGCCCAACCCCAAGTCCCATATAGAGATTTGGGTTGTCCCGTTCAATCAACTTGCTGATAGTATTCAAGTCCAGGTGATCATAATGATCGTGGCTGATCAGAATGACATCAACCCTGGGTAAACTGTCAATAGCAATGCCCGGACTATGTACCCGCTTCGGTCCAATAAAAGAAACCGGGCTGGTACGCTCGGAGAAAACCGGGTCAGTCAGGATATTGAATCCGCCCACTTGAATCAGAAAGGTGGCATGATTTATAAAGGTGATCCGTGCATCACTGCCCAAAACCCGTTCGAGCGGGGCATCATCCGTCTGTGCCTCCACCCAGTCCGGCCACTCGGCACGCTCTGTAGGGGTCTCGGTAGTAAGCCCACTCCATACAATTTCCCAGAAAGATTTGGTTTCTACCGGGTTGGTATTGCTAAATACCCCATCCTTGAAATTTGGGGATCTTTCCCTGATATCCACTTTGCTCGCGGCGCAAGCAGCCAGTAGCGTGCCGAAAAATAAAATAATTAGGTTCCTCATTCTGGCGATTACCATTTCGAAAGGGTTTGCTTGATCCAGCCCGCTTGCACTAGGTAAGAAACGGAGCTGCAAGGCCCCCCAACTGGTTCCAAAGGCAAGAGGCTCCACTGGAGTCAAGGGCGGGATCACTCAAATCAACTGCCAGCGTGTCTGTTTCAGTGTGACTAGCGGTGCCGCGGGACAGGCCTCTGGCCCCTGTTACCACCTGGACCCCGCGCTCCATCAATCCACATGAGACAAATTCTGCAACGCCAGCCGCTCCTCCGGTGACCAGGGCCCTCCTGCCGTCCAGGCGGGGAGTTGGGGGGCAGAGGCGGTTTTTCTTTTTCTGACCCGGCGTACCGGCCAGAATACGGCTAATCCGATTGGATCGCGGTATAGTGGCGCTCAGATCAAAAGACATAAGATTCACTCATTTCCACAGAGATCACCGGTTAACTGCTCTGGTTGACGTTGTAATGACAATTTACGATAATTGTCATTCCAATTGAAGTCAAGCCCAACAAGGGTTCTTCGATAAGATGCTTACTACTGAACAGATATTGGATGCCGCTGAGGATGTGTTGCGCCGGTTTGGCCCGCGCAAAACGACGGTGGTGGATGTCGCGCGCGCACTTGGCGTCAGCCACGGGACCGTGTATCGGCATTTCGACACCAAGGCCGCGCTCCATGAAGCCATTACGACACGGTGGTTTGAGAGGGTCACATCGCCCTTAGCCACAATAGCGCAGAAACCCTCCAGCCCCAGCGAGCGCTTGCGGGAGTGGTTTGAAACACTGATGGCTATCAAACAGCACAAGGCTGATGATGACCCTGAGCTGTTCGCCTCCTATTTATTACTTGCGAAAAATACATCGCAAAAAATCGTGTTAGCGCATGTTGAGATTATGATCCAACAGGTTGAACAGATCCTGTCCGACGGCTGCGCTGACGGTTCATTTGAAATCGACAACTGCCCTGCAACTGCCCGCTCTCTGTTTTTCGCAACATTTCGCTTTCACCACCCACTGCACGCAAACGAGTGGGGAGATGCCCACCTCAAAGAAGATTTTGACCACCTGTTCACCCTATTGGAGCGCGCTATCCAAAAGGGTATTGCCTATCCAGCGGATTAACCCGAAAAGTGGCACTTCCCAGGCTACATAAGAAGCCATTCCTAAAGTGCCCCAGTGGTGAGGCAAAACCCGCAGTTATGTGCAAGGTTTCACACCTATTTTTGCTGCCACCCTAACACCTATCAATACAAAGGAGATGCTACCTGTGGCAGTGTGGAAGTAGTGCTGGTGACCAGCTCCGGAAGATAGAAAGCCTTTGTCGGCGCGGTCGAGGAAACGAGATGGTTAGGGCTGCCCTAAAGTACCAGCCTGCGTGGAGAGCCAATTATTCTATGGACTGAGAACGCACAATCCAATCCTATTCAAGGTGGCTGAGTATTTCCGCTACTGCACAGCAAAAGGTTATTGCTGTAACATAAAAAAAGGCCGCATGAAACTATGCGGCCTTTTTAAAAAATAAACGCTGAGACAATTAAATTGCCAGCTTCTCTTCACGGGCCTTTTCACCCTCGACAAAAGCGATCCACTGCCTGGCAGTTCTCTCAGAGCGCTTGTCTTTCAGGGCTTTCTTAAGGCTGCTGAGTGCAGCGTCATATTGCTTCAGGTTGGCATTGGCCATGCCCATTACAACATACAATTGATCCTGGCGTTTAACCCCGCCTTTGGCCAGGGCCTTCTTGCCCGCCGCAACGGCTTTCTCATTCTCATCCAGATCCAGATAGATACTCGCCAGGCGGGAATAGATTTGGCCTTTGTCGGACAGCTTGGCTGCTGCCTCCAATTGCGGAATGGCCTTTTGCAGTTCCTGAGCCATCTGGTATGCCTGGGCCAGGGTTTCCAGATTCTTGGCATTGCGCGGAATTTTCTTCTCCTTGATCCCTTTGGAAATGACCTTGGCCCCCTTATAGGGCATCTCATACCCCATAAAGAGATAGCCCATATTCAGCAGGTCTTTTTCCTTCTGCAAAGCCCCGGCAAGGTATGCCGCCTCCATCATATGCAACTGGTCCCTGTCGCGCTTAAGCTCGCCGTACATTGCCGCCAAGGTGACGTAGTACACAGGCTTTGGATAATGCTGCAACATTTTTTCCAGCACAGCAGCCACGCTTTTGTAGTCATTACGCTCAAAATAAATGTACTGCTGCAATCCGTACCAGTTCTCCTTGGGCACTTTGCCTTCTCTCTCATACATGGATACCGCTACATTGATATCCGCAAGCGCTTTGCCCTGGTCGCCAGTCTGCATATAGGCCTGGGCGCGCAACGCATAAGAATCCGCCGTGACGCGGTCTGAAACCTTCATCCACTGGTTCAGGTAGTTGACCGCCTGCTTATAATTCTCAGTAACAAAATACAACTGGGCCAGTGTAAACAAAGTGCTCTCTTCCAGCGCTACCGACAGATTTTTCTCACCCTGGTTGAGCACCTTCTTAAAGTAGGGGATCGCCTCCTTGTAGCGCTCCATACTGTAATAGACAACACCAAACAGATTGTACATCTGCGCTATTTCATAGCCATTGTACCGCTTCTTACTGGCATCCATGTCCTTCAGCGCAGCCAGTGCGCCCGCCCAGTCTTCTGCGTCATAAGCTTCCTGGGCTTTTTCCAGCTTTTTATAGGCCGCCTGGCGCATGGCCGGCACCTTGCGGGTCTTCTTCTTGCTGGGTTTTTTTTGTTCCTGTGCCTGTGCCTGCGAGAAAGGCGCGGAAGCACCTGCGGCTTCCAGTATGGTAACACTGACCGCCGGTGCCAGGACCAGGGGAAAGGCTACCGACACGCGCACAGCGAGCCTGGACAAACCTCTAGCCATGGTTGTCAACTTCATAGTGCTTCCCCTTTAGTTCTCGGCCATAGTAAAGCTGATCTTGGTGCGCACATTGGGCACCTCAATCGGCTTGCCATCGACCACCCGCGGCTTGTACTTGTACTTCAATGCAGACTTAAGCGCGTTCCTGTTGAAAATAGTGGTTGGCTTACCCTTCGAAGTAAAGGCCTCAACCACTACGGGGTCGCGCACAGAACCATTGGTGGTCACCGTATACATAACAATAACATAGCCTTCGATGCCGCGCTGTTGTGCGCGGCGGGGATACTGGGCCTGTACTTTCACAATGGGCAGATAATCGCCCTCGCCAAAGCTGAACCCGGACAGCTTGATACCGTCGTTACCGCGGGGGGCCGCGATATTGATGCTGCTGTCAATGGTTGGGTCGTCGAATTCCGGCTCAAGCATCTCCGGCGGAGGTGTTTCCGGATCTTCCGGTTTCTCCGGTTTGGCGGTGTTGTATTGTGTTTCAAGTTCTTGTTCGGGCATCACCACATCGGCAACTTTGAACTGCTCCTTTTCCTCCGGAGCAGTCATATTTGCCTCAATCAGCTGATGCATGGTGAAGATGAGACCAAATGTCGTGGCTGCCGCCAACGTACCGGCCCCAAGGAGTCTTACCGGATTCATAGCTAACTCTTCTCTGTCGCGACCGAAACTTTCTCGATACCGATCTTCCTGGCCGCTTGCGCAATCAGGGCAATTTTCTCAATATTCGCTCCCTTATCGGGCTGAATCACCAACCACCCTTTCGGGTTTTCGGAGTAGAGACGCTCCAGGACGATTCTTACCTGGCGCTCGTCAACTTTCTCTTTGGCAATCCAGATCTCATTGCTTTCGTTGATCGCTACCAGAATAGAAGCGGCCTTGAGTTCAGCGGTTGTCGCTTCCGGCTTCACCACTTCGGCACCCGGCACTTTGATAAAAGTTGCGGTGACGATAAAGAAGATCAGCATAATAAACACCACGTCCAACATGGGCGTGAGGTCAATGGCTCCTGCCTCTTCTTCTGCCGTATTTTGTCTTTTGCTCATAGCAACTCTCTTAGCGAACTTTTCCCGCGAGGGGCCCACGGGGCACCCGTGGCGGGAATCTCTGGCTTGGCTAAACCTTCACAGCAAATAAGCTGGCCTATTTGCTGATGCGTGCCTAGTGATCCATGGTGAGATGATCTTCCAACAGCTGGGTCTCCCGCTCTGCCTTGCGAGTGAGGTAGGTGTTGGCAAAAACACCGGACAGAGCCGCAACCATACCCGCCATGGTGGGGATAGTTGCCATGGACACACCGCTGGCCATCTGCTTGGCGTCACCACCACCGGTAATCGCGAGAACATCGAACACATTGATCATGCCCCAGACCGTACCCAGGAGCCCAAACAGGGGCGCCAGGGCCACACAGGCCTGAATCATGTCCATATTGTCCTGGATCCTCTCGGAAACCCGGGAGATCATCGCATAACGGATCTGGTGGGAACCCCAGGAATTGCGCTCACCGCGCCCCTCCCACAGGTCTACCGCACCCTGAACGTCACTTTTCAAGCCCTTGTTGAAATAGAAGATCCGTTCAAAAATCAGCGTCCACATAAAGAAGGTCAGGCCGGCGATCAGGAACAGTACTGGCCCGCCCGACGCCATAAAGGCGTTGACAGCGGCCCACGCGTCGATTAGTGCGTGCATGTCGCCGCCTCCTCTTATTTACGCTCGGCGTTTTCCGCCACGATACCGGCACTCTGCTCTTCCAGGATATGCAGGATACGCTTGGCGCGACCGTTCACGATAGTGTGCATCAATACCGTCGGGATAGCGACACACAGACCCAAAACCGTGGTAATCAACGCAGAGGAGATACCGCCGGCCATTGCTCTCGGGTCACCGGCACCGAAGATGGTGATCGCCTGGAAGGTAATGATCATGCCGGTAACGGTACCCAAAAGACCCAGTAGCGGCGCCACCATGGCGATGATTTTCAGCAGATTGAGGCCGGATTCGATTGCCGGGCGCTCCTTCAGTACCGCTTCTTCCATTTTCAGCTCAAGGGTTTCACCGTCAACACCCTTGTTTTCCTCTGCCACCGCCAGTACGCGGCCCAGCGGGTTGTTGGTATTCGGCGTGGCGGAACGCAGCTGGGCATTCACCTTGGCGCCGACACCGAACAGCACGACCAGGCGGAAGATAGCCAGCAGCATGGCGAAGGCACCAACGGCTGTGATGATATAACCCACAATTTTACCCTGGTGCCAACGCTCGATAAGATCCGGGCTGTTGATCATGGCTTTCAGGTAGGAACCGCCGGTGGGGCCTGTGGGGTCAATGCCAAACGCACTGAAGCCGGCGGTGGAAACCTGCAGATTCTCCGCCATTTTCTGGAATTTGGCGTCCGGCTGGCGAATCAACTCAGCCACTTTATAGGCGTCGTTCATCTCCAAGTATTTGCCGTTGGATACCAAGTTGAAGTTACCTACACGAACAATCTCCTGCTGAGTCTGTTCGCCATTGGGCTTGATCACAGTGGTGTTGAACTTGACAACCTTGCCGGATTCAACCGTTTCGCGCTGGATTTCAAACCACAGGCGCTCGATTTCTGCAATGGTGGGCAGCTTGGTGGCCGTATTCATCTTGGCAAGCAGGCCGTCGATAAATTCTGTACGGCCCGAGTACTGCGCAGAGACCAGAGAAGAATCGATACTAGCGCGCAGGTCTGCGGCGGTAGAGGACATATGGCCGAACAGCTCTCTCAGAGAACCCAGGCGCTCATCCAGCTGCTGGCGTTTCTGGTCAACGGCGGCTTCCTGCTCCTGATATCGCTTTTCCAGCTCCGCAGAGCGGTTTTCCTCAGCGGTGCGGATATTTTTGGCCCTGTTCAGCAGCGCCTGCTGGTTGGCCTTTTGGCGGCGGAATTCAGCTTCGCGCTGCTTGTGTTCCTGGGATTCCGCAATTTTGGATTGCCGAACCATCTTCAACAGGTCATCGAGAGAAGTGGCTTTTTCCTGCGCAACTGCAGAGAAGCTGATCAGGCCAGCCGCAGCTGCCACTAGTATGTGTTTGGCGATAGAGGTTTTCATTGCGCTGCCTCCGGAGCCGGAATCGGCATGGTCATGATATCGATGGAGGCCTGTTTCCTGGCAATCTTCAAGCCGTTCATGAGGGCGCGGCGGTAGGTGCCAGAATCGATTTCAACCCAGGCTTGCTGGCCCTTGTCGTAAGCGAGGGAGATCGTGGAATCGGTTGTCTGGGCGAGCAGTGCAATACGGCCGATCTGCAGCACGTTCACTTCGCGCTCCTGGCCGTTTACATTCAGGGTGTCGCCGTAAGTGTCAATCTTGCGCGCGTACTCCGCTTCGTAATTATACAGTTCCAGTACCTCGCGGAATTTCTCCGCAACCGTAATGTCGGAACGGTCCATATTATTTTTTACATGCTCCAGGTTGGCCATGCGCTCATCCAGTTTGAAGGGCGCGTCCAGTTCGATGAACTGCTCCAGGCCCTCCAGCATGCGCAGGATCAGTGGCTGGATCTGGCGTTCAATGACAGTGACGTTGGCGATGGATTCGTCCAGTTCGTTGATCACTGCAAGCTGGTTGGCCAGTTGCTTTTCCAGCTGCCGGTTGTATACGCGCAGACCGTCGATTTCCTTGTTGACCACCTTGAAATCCTGCAGCAGGTCGCTGGTCTCCTCGGCAATCTTGTCGATGCGCTTTTGCGATGCCCGGGCCGCAGTGGTTTTCTGCTGGCCGACGGCAAGGACGTTATCGAGAGTATCCGCGGTGGCTACGCTGCCATAGAGCGCGCCGGCAGACAGCGCAGTGGTCAGCGCCACAGCCATGAATCGCTTGGTTTTCATTAGACCCCCCAGTGGGTTCAATATTTCACAACATGGTCGCGATGATTTAGCTGCCACAACGCGGTGTCCTTTTGTTTGAAAAACATTGGTTAGAAGACAGCTAAGAGCCGCACATTGTAAACAGCCGATTTGATTATTCAAATGCCGATTGTCAGCATCGGCCAGCATGGGTAACAAGGTAACAACCGGGTAACACGGTCGAGTCACTTTCACACATTGGCGGCGTCACGCTTTGTGCAAGCTATCAGAGAATTTAACAGACTGATCAACTTTTAATCAAATTGTTTTTATTTAAATCTGCCGTATTGAACTAACGCGTAATTATACTCATTCCTGTCTGAAGCGGGGTAACACTCTCTTACAATTTCGACCCATGAGTCATCCAACTTTGGGAAAAAGGCGTCGGCATCCACCTCAGCATCCACTTCGGTGATATAAAGGTGCGACGCCAGGGGCAGGGCCTGGCGGTAAATTTGCGCCCCACCAATCACCATCACCTCCGCTGCACCGACCTTCAAGGCCCACTCGCGGGCCCGGCAGAGCCCCGCCTCCAATGACGCCACCACCTCTACACTACCAGCCTGCCAACTGGCATTGCGGGTGATCACAATATTGTTGCGCCCCGGGAGGGGGCGACCAATGGATTCAAATGTCTTGCGCCCCATGACCACGGGCTTGCCCATGGTGATCCGCTTGAAGAACTGAAGGTCTCCGGAGAGCCGCCAGGGCAAACCATTGTCCTTGCCGATAGCGCCATTGCGCGCCACTGCGGCAATCAGGGCCACAGGGATATCCATCGCCACAACGCCCCCTTAAACCGCAATCGGTGCCGGGATATGCGGGTGGGCCCGATAATCCCGCAGTTCAAAATCCTCAAAGCGGAAGGCGAACAGGTCTTCCACATCCGGGTTCAGGTGCATCGTGGGTGGCGGCAGGGGCTCCCGCTGCAACTGCAGCTCTGCCTGTACCAGGTGATTGGCGTAGAGATGCGCATCGCCGAAGGTATGGATAAATTCACCGGCCTGTAGCCCGCACACCTGTGCCAGCATCAGGGTAAGCAGGCTGTAGGAGGCGATATTGAAAGGTACTCCGAGGAAGATGTCCGCACTGCGCTGGTACAGCTGGCAGGACAGCTTGCCGTCCGCCACATAAAACTGAAAAAGCACATGACAGGGGGCAAGGGCCATGCGCCCTGCACGCACATTGTCCACAGGGGAGGCGCTCTCATCCGGCAGGTCCGCGGGGTTCCAGGCACTGACCAGGAGGCGGCGGGAGTCCGGCCGGGTCTTCAGCTGGTGCACCAGCTGCTCCATCTGGTCGATATGTCGCCCGTGTGGCGCCGGCCAGCAGCGCCACTGGCGACCGTATACCGGCCCCAAATCACCGGCTTCTGTGGCCCACTCATCCCAGATCCGCACCCCGTTTTCGCGCAGATAACGGATATTGGTCTCCCCCCGCAAGAACCAAAGCAGTTCGTGGATGATGGAATGCAAGTGGCATTTTTTCGTAGTAATTAACGGGAAACTCTCGCCCAGGTTAAAGCGCATCTGATAGCCAAAAATACTCAGGGTGCCGGTGCCCGTACGATCTTCCTTCTCCGCGCCCTGCTCCCGCACATGGCGCATCAGATCCAGATACTGCTTCATCTACTGTTGCGCCCCATCATTCGAATGGGTGCACGCCTGCTTGACAGCACCTCTGTCCCGCTCCTCCGGCGAGGGCTGGGTGCGGTAGCTCCACACCAAAAGGGCAATACCGGCCACCATCATCGGTAAACTCAGCAGCTGACCACGAGTCATCCAGCCAAACAGATCAAAACCAATATGGCCATCGGGCTCGCGCACGAACTCCACCAGGAAACGGAAAACCCCGTAAAGCAATACAAACATACCGCCAACAGCAAGACGTGGGCGCGGTCGGCTGGAAAACCACCAAAGTACGGCGAAGAGCACCAGCCCCTCGAGAAAAGCCTGATACAGTTGCGAAGGATGGCGCGCCAACAGCTCTGGATCCCTTGGAAACACCATCCCCCATGGCCCCTGGGTAGGGCGCCCCCACAACTCCTGGCCAATAAAATTACCCAGGCGCCCCAGCCCCAGTCCAATAGGTACCAGGGGAGCGACAAAGTCGATCAGGGCAGGGAAGGTAGTGCCAATCTTACGGGCGTACCAGGCTGTGGCCAGCATTACGCCAATCAGGCCGCCGTGAAAACTCATCCCCCCTTCCCACACCTTGAGCAGAGACAGCGGGTTTGCAATCAGCTCCGGCAGGTTGTAGAAGAACATATAACCGAGCCGCCCGCCGACAACCACCCCGATGGCACAGTAAAGAATCAAATCCTCCACTTCGGATTTAATCACCGGGGACCAGGGCCTGGTACTGCGCCGCAATGCCAGCCACCATGCAACAATAAAGCCGGCCAGGTACATAAGCCCGTACCAGTGCACTTTTAAGGGGCCAACGGCGAAGGCCACAGGGTCAATTTCAGGGTAAGTCAGCATGGGTGATCGGGATTGGCAGCGATAAAGGGCGTATTATGCTCACAAAGCCCCCCTCAGCGAAAGGGGCGCATCCGGCCCTGTCACCCTGGAAAATCCCTATGTGCCTTTTGCTGTTCGCGTATCGCTGCCACCGGGACTACCCACTGCTGCTGCTCGCCAATCGCGATGAATTCTATGCCAGACCCAGCGCACCCGCAGCGCCCTGGAAAGGACTCGGCCTGGTCGCTGGACGCGACCTGCAAGGCGGCGGCACCTGGGCGGGCATGGCCCGCGGCCGGGTCGCCGCAGTGACCAATATCCGTGAACCCCGGCGGGATGTGCCCGAAGACCTGCTCTCCCGCGGCGAAATCCCCCTGAAGTTCCTCGCCGGCAACAGCACACCCTGCCAATTTGCCCTGGGGCTCCAGGGGCAGCACTATCGCGGCTTCAATGCACTGCTCTTCGATCTGGAGGCCGAAAAACCCCTGATCTGCGCCGGTAATCGCCACGTCCCTTTCCCCTTTCCTATCGGTGTACACGGTATTTCCAACGGCGCTCCGGACGCCCCCTGGCCGAAGGTTATACAGGGAAAAAGAGGGCTCAGGCGCATCTTGCAGGGCATGGGCGATGCCATCACCGAGAACAATTTTGTGCGCCCCGCCCTGGCGCTGCTGCGCAACCGACGATCGGCGCCCGAGGCCGCACTCCCCGACACTGGTGTAGGACTGGCAAGAGAGCGGGCGCTCTCTCCTATATTCGTACAGATTGATCAGCAAAGAGCCCCGCGGCTCGGCACAGCGGCACCAGACAGTGATCAAGTCGGCTATGGCACACGTGCCAGCACCCTGATTGCGGTCAGTAAAAAAGGACGCTGTCAGCTGTGGGAGCAGTCTTTTACAGAGGGGGAGCCCGAGGGACCACTGCGTCATTTCGCGATTCCCTAGTCTGCCCCCTGAAGGCCGTCAGACGAGGGCGCCATGGCAGAATAATTGGCCGTATCTGATCGCTCAAGCATTTACTCCCTAATCAAATGCTCTCCTTCAAATCAACATCCGCGCCACAGGACGTATGGCGTTTCCTGCCTCATTGCCGCCTTCTCCCCGGCAACCATTGCGAGAAGAAGGAAACGCCAAGCAAATTCTGCATTTATTGCCATACTTACTCTCACAGACGGCAGTTGGTTGAGTTACGCGCAAGTGTGCAGTGCCAGTCAGCGTCTGAAGAGGAGGTCGCGCGGGACGCATGACAAGTGCGAGCCATCGCCAAACACCGAGCAACATCAGGTTGGGCTCGCCACAGGTTGGGAAGGTAACAACGATCTGGCGCCCGGGATTATCCACAAGACAACACCGGGCCCCTGCAGTATCGCTGAGGTACCATGTCGTATTTCAACCCAGAGCAGCACAAACGCAAGTCCATTCTGCCCCTGCTGATTCTCGGCAGCCTGTGTGTGTCTATTCTCTATTACGCCTTCGCCGCTAACCAGAAAACCATACCGATACTGCCGGAAAATGCCGTGCGCCCCCACCTGATACACTGGCTGGAGGAGAACCCGAATGCCTGGCCCGCCCAGGACCCCATTTTCAACCCCGCAGCGGTGCGCAAAATTTACCAGCGCACCGATTACCGCCTGCTCTGGTTCGATAATTACAGTCTCAGTGACAGTGCCAACGACCTGCTCAGGCAACTCACTGCGGCCAGCTCCGGCAACCCCAGCAGTATGGTGGACTACCGCTACCACCTCGGGTATTTCGACCGCACCCTGCGCGATACCCCACAGCGCCTGCAGATGGCCGCGGTGCTGGATGTCCTTCTGACCGATGCGTTTGTCTCCTACGCCCAGGATACCCAGTTGGAACGCCTCACCCCCAAAAGTCGTCCACCCCGCGGTATCACCCCGGTATTACGGGAAGACCAGGGGTTTCGCATGGTTGCCTTGCCCACCGCACCTCGACAAGCCTCAAATGAACCCAGTGGACGCAGGTATTTTCGCGGCTACGACCGGGCCCGTATCATCGGCAGCAGTCCGCACAGCCATCCCTATTCCCAGGACTACAACAGCGGCAATGAAGACAGCCACTCGCCTCCCGCCAGTTCCACCCGCAGCCTCGATCCCATACGCCACAATACGCATACAGACCGCAGCGCAAGCGGCTCGAGAGCCAGTGGCAGCGACAGCCGGGTCTACTACAACCAAAACCGCAACCAGCTTAGGCGCGACTATCACGGCCGCAGCAGCACAGCTATCCCATCTCCGGTCAATAACGAGGGGGCCTATTTCGAGGAGGATACCCCCTATGGCAGCGATGCGTATTCACTGAGAAACCAGCTGCAGCGATTGCGCGACCTGTCCGCCAGTGGACGCTGGCGCCCGATTCCCCCAGGCCCGGCAATGACATTGGGGGCCCGCCATCCCCATGTGGGCCGACTGCGGGATCTGCTCTCTCTCTACGGCGACTATCAGGCTTACTACCGCTATCGCGGCGCCGATCACAATCGATTCGACCGGAACCTGCACCAGGCTGTCATGCGCTTCCAGAAACGCCACGGTCTCAAGCCAGATGGGATCGTGGGGCGCACCACCCGCAAGCGCCTCAATCTCTCTCCCGCTGCGCGGGCGAAGATTGTGGAGATGAATATCGACCGTCGGGAAGCGTTGCCCTCCAGCCTGGGAGACCGTTTTATCCAGGTCAATATCCCCGCCTACCGGCTGCAATATGTTGAAAACGGCCGGGTCAAACTGGCCATGAATGTGGTTGTGGGGAAGAAGAAACACGCAACACCCGAGATCACCACACGGGTCAGCAAGGTGATTTTCAACCCCACCTGGACAGTACCGCGCAGTATCCTCGTCAATGAAATACTGCCCAAGGCCCGCAAGAATCCCGCCGGTATGGAAAACATGGGGTACCGGGTGGTCGGCGGAAGCGGTGAGTATCTCCCACTCACCTCCGGCAACCTCTCGGCTGCTGGTGCCGGCACCTATCTGATGCGCCAAATGGGAGGTGAGGAAAATATACTGGGGCGGATAAAGTTCGAGATACCCAACAAGCATGATGTCTACCTGCACGATACCCGCGCCCGCACCCTCTTTTCCCGCACGGACCGCGGCTACAGCCACGGCTGCATCCGCTTGGAAAAACCGCGCCACCTGGCGGAGGCCCTGCTGCGTCCCCAGGGGCGTTGGGATCAGTGGCGCATCGGCCAGCTCACCACTGGTGAAAAAACCACCGAGATAGATCTGACCCAGTTGGTGAACATCTACATTACCTACTGGACCGCTTGGGTCGACGGCGAGGGCAATCTGAATTTCCGCCCTGATATCTATGCCAAAGATGGCCTCACAGACAACCAGTTCTAGGTCTACCGCTGCACCCTTTCTTTCTGACCCGGCCCTGAGTCCCCTGTCCGGGTCAACTGCTCTATATTCCTTTTGCCTCACAGAGCCTGGGGAACGCATTTCTCAAAAGTATTAGGAGTCCCGCAGTCACAAGTTACCAATGTGAGCAGAGTGTTCGGTCTCTTTGATCCTTCCACTGCTGACAGGGGTGACTTATGGGTATTCGCAAGCGTCCGCCCTCTGGGTGCACACTGCACAGGGCTCTACGACACGCCGGCGCCCTCGCTTTGCTGCTGGCTTTCGGGTCCGGGCTGCCCCCGGCCACTGCCGAGACCGGAAAGTCTGCTGGCACCAATGCAGTTGTCGGCAGCGACCCCTTTGCACCAGCGGGGCGGCAATATGCGCTGCTCAGTGAGGAACTGGCGCGCTACCGGGCGCTGGCGGAAAGCGATCACTGGCAACCGCTTCGTGCCGGGCAACCAATAGCACCGGGCAGTCGCGGTCCGCGTGTCGCACAACTGCGCAGCCTGCTGATGCTGTACGGGGATTACCGCCCCAGTGATTTCGATACTTCAGGATCGAAGGACAACCTCCACGCCGATGTGTATGACAAATCCCTGCAACAGGCAGTGCGCAGATTCCAGCGGCGTCACGGGTTGAAAGCGAACGCACTGGTTGGCGAACACACCCGCAGCCGCCTCAATACCAATCCCGCCAAGCTGGTGCGTGTCCTTGCAGCCAATCTCAAACGCTGGGAGCTGCTGCCAAAAGATCTGGGTCCGCGCTATATCGTTGTCAACATTCCCGATTTCAGCCTGCGCCTGATAGAGGACAATCGTGAACAATTCCGCATGAAGGTGGTAGTGGGCAAGCCAAAACACAAAACCCCGCAATTGACCACCCGCATGACACGGCTTGAGTTCAATCCAGTGTGGCGTGTGCCACCGAGTATCGCCCTGAAAGAGCTGCTGCCGAAAGGCGGCTCTGCGCTGGGCGCCAGAGGATATCGGCTGATCAACCACCGCGGCAGAGCCGTGCCCTTCACCCGTGGCAATATCGCCGCCGTGCGCCGCGGCAAGGTCATGCTGCATCAAAGGGGTGGGCCGGGAAACGCCCTGGGTCGGGTCAAGTTTATGATCCCCAACCGCCATGCCATTTACCTGCACGATACCAAAAGCAAGCACCTGTTCAAAAAGTCCCAGCGGGCCTTTAGTCACGGTTGTATCCGCCTGGAAAAGCCGCTGGTGTTTGCCCGAATGATGCTGGGGCAGCAAAACGGCTGGGGTAACGCGCGTATCAACCGCGCCCTGGCGAGCAGCCGCACCCACGGCGTAGCGCTGAAAAAACCGGTACCCGTTTACGTCGCCTACTGGACTGCCTGGATAGATGAAAAGGGGCAGTTGCAATTCCGCCCGGATATCTACCGCCGCGACGGCCCTGTAGCAGAGGCAAGTCGTGGCTAGTCACAAGCCCCCCTGCGGGCATTCATGATGGCCTGTGACCTGCTGCGCCAACTCGGGCTCGCCGCACTGCTCGGCATGATCGCGTCCGCGGCCCCAAGCGGCGGCGCCCTGCTGGCAGCCAGGGTCCAGCAGGCACTCGACCCGACAACGTCGGGGGAACAGTTGCGCAAAGCGGCCAACCGCTACCGAGAACTGGCCAAACACTGGCAGCCCATTGCCCAGGGCGAGCCACTACAGGCCGGCGATAGAAACGTGCGGGTGCTGCAACTGCGCAAACTGTTGCAACTCTACGGGGACTATCGCGGACAGCCGGGGCCAACCTCCGCTCCCGCGGGAGACCCCCTGCGCTTCGACATGGCCCTTCAGACCGCCCTGGAGAATTTCCAGCGCCGGCACGGGCTGGCGCCCAGCGGCGTTGCGGAAGGGGAAACCCTCGCTGCGCTGGCTGTCTCTCCCACGGAGCGGGCCGGACAAATGACCCTGAACGCAGAGCGCTGGGACAGGCTGTCTCTTCCCCCGGAAAGCCGCTATGTACTGATCAATATTCCCGACTACCGGCTGCAGCTTGTGGAGGACAATCAGGTGGTGCTCGATATGAAAACGGTAGTGGGTAAAAGCAGCACCCGCACGCCGGATATGCGCAGCCGTATCACCCATGTCGTATTCAACCCCACCTGGACCGTACCACGCAGTATTCTGGTCACGCAGCTGCTGCCCAAAGCGCGCCACAACCCCGCGGCTATGCACCGGCGCGGGTATCGGGTTATCCAGTACCACAGCGGGGTCACCTCCCCCATTACCACTGAGGGCATCGCCCGTGCCGCAGGCGGCCACGCCACTCTGCGCCAGATCAGTGGTCCGGGGAACACACTGGGCAAGTTAAAGTTTGTCACACCCAATAAGCGAGCCATCTTTCTGCACGATACGCAGGCCAAGAGCCTGTTTTCATTACAGGCGCGCGCACGCAGTCACGGGTGTGTGCGCCTACAGCACCCGGAAGAGCTGGCCTACGCATTGCTGGCGCCCCAGGGCTGGGACAGAGTCCAGATTGCTCAGGCAGCGTCGGGAGACCAAACCCGCAATGTGCGCATCAAGCCGGCACCCCGTCTCTATATCGTCTATATGACCGCCTGGCTGGGTCGTGACGGACGTCCGCAGTTCCGACGCGATATTTACCACCGCGACAAGAAAACCCACTCCCCGGCCGAAGGCTAAGCGCGCCCTTCCGTCTTCGGTACTAAAACACAAGAAATAGAACCAACCAGTCACAAAAAAATGAATTTTTATGCTGTTTGCAAAAATGACAACGCTGTCCCCGCCAGCTGCCCCGCAACATTGGAATAGTCCGGGCGGTGGTGCCTGGGCCTTAGCTCACAAGCAATAATTTACCAGCGAAAACCTTCGAATATTTTCAAATTAGCAGCCTGTGGTTTGTAACATCTGGTTATTTTTTGTACATTTTCCGCTGTACCCTCGATGCGCTGGCCCCCTGGCGCACCGAAGTCCCCAAGCGACGAGGCGGAATTATGAAGAATCCATCCAGACGTCGGTTTCTGGCTGTAACCTGCGCAACAGCGGCGGCGGTCAGCGCCGGGCCAACTTTTGCCAAAGTCGGCAGTTCCCGCACCCTAAAAATGCGCAACTTGCATACCGGGGAGAAACTGGAGGCCGCCTACTGGACCAATGGAGCCTACAGCAGCAGTGGTCTCAAGCAGTTCAACCGACTGTTGCGTGACCACCGGGCCAATGAAGTGACCCGAATGGACCCCAAACTGCTGGATATCGTGTATAAATTGAAGGAAAAATTCAATTTTAAAGGCACTATTGAGATTATCTCCGGGTACCGTTCGGCCAAGACCAATGCCAAACTGCGCGCGGCCGGCCGCGGAGTCGCCAAGCGCAGCTACCATACACGCGGTATGGCCATGGACATCCGCATGCCCGGTGTTTCCCTGTCAAAACTGCGGCAGGCAGCCCTGGCCCTGAAAGCGGGTGGCGTTGGCTATTACCCCAAGAGCAATTTCGTCCACGTGGACACCGGCCCGGTACGCCGCTGGTAAAGCGCTATCAGGGATTCTGTCTGCTCACTATCAAACCCCGGCCTGTAGCGGGGTTTGATATTTCTGCGCCTCACTCTACCGGCAGGACAACGGGCACCACATCCATTTCGGAAACGGGAATCTGGGTAGTACCAGCCATCAGGCCCGCCACCTTTTCCAGCAATTTGCGCGCCTTGGCCAGCTGGCCCAATTCCGCTAATTCAAACGGATCTTCCATCTCCAGTAACAGGGCCTCCAGATCGGCAAAGGTCTGCTCCAGCGCACTCACCTGGTGACGATCCAGCAGCAACTCTGCCAAACCGCCCCCCCCGGTGGGTATCCAGTTGGATTGTAAAGTTGCCATAGCCGCCAGCAGCGCCTGCTTGGAGTCCGCTGCGCGACTGCTCTCCACATCGCTTTCAGAGCCCTCAGGCAGGCGCGGCAATAGCAATTCGTCGATTACCTGGGTATGGGCGGCGCGAATCTGTTGCAGCCGTGCCACAGGGCCAAGGGCGAGGTAGCGACGCGACAGCTGATTGGCTGCACTGGGCCAGCTGCGCGCCAGACCATCCATATCCTCTTCAATACCCTGGGCGATCAGGCGGGTCAGCGCACGGCGCCGATTGGCCGCCAGGGCCTCGGGTTTTTCCCCCCTGGAGTCGGCGACAAACTGTTCCGCCATACGCTCGCTGGTTGGCCCCCAGAGCATGACCTCCAGGGCGTGAAAACCGATGCTCGCCTCCTCATGGGCAGTGAGCCGGTGCTGCTTGCGCAGGTTTGCCAGGGTTAGCTCTATGGCAGTGTCATTGACGATGCCGCTGTCTGAATAGCCCGGCACCGTATCCAGGTACCCCGCCTGCGCAGGCCAGCTGTCCAAAGTCAGCAGCAGCTCGCGACCCTGACTGCGCAAAGCCACCGGAGAAAAGGCCAACTGGATATAGGGCAGCATCGCAGCGAGCTCCCGGTGGGCATCCAGCCAGGCAAGCCTGGCTTTCTCCAACCGGTCTTCATTGGGGTGCTCCAACAGTGCCGCCACTGCACGTCGAAGGGTCGCCGCGGTGGCACGGGTGTGCATAACCTGTGCCTGGCCCGCCTGCCATATCGCCAGCGAGAGATCCGAGGCCGCTTTTTCACTGATGGGCACCAGCGCAGCCCCCTGCACGGACTCCGGTGGCGTTGCGGGTTTTTGTTCACAACCCAACAAGGCCCCCAGGCTGGCCAGCAACAGCGCACAGGCTGTTTGCCGAATGGTATCGTTCACGCGATTCCCCGTTTTTGCCCTTTGCCAGAATCTGCAGTCATCGGAGACTGATTACCGGCCAGCCCCGCGCTTCCGCCTCTGTGCGCAGGCGAGCATCCGGGTCCACAGCGACCGGATGCTCCACTTCAGTCAGAAGTGGCAAATCATTGATCGAGTCACTGTAAAACCACTTCTGCCCGTCCACATAGTCTGCGTTGTGTGACAGCCACTGCTGCAATCGCACCACCTTGCCAGCCCGATAACAGGGCTCGCCGACCACGCGCCCGGTGAAGCGCCCCTCTAATTCCTCCGGCTCTGTGGCCAGTAGGGTATCCACACCCAGGTGTGCGGCAATCGGCTCCACAACAAAGCGATTGGTCGCGGTAATGATCATGATATGGTGCCCTTTGCGGCGGTGTTCCCCAATCAGCGCCTGTGCGCGGGGCAGCCACAGCTCACTGACGACTTCCTGCATAAATTCCCTTTGCAGGCTTTCCAGCTGCTCGCGCGATAGCAGGGACAGAGGCGCCAGTGCGAACTCCAGATAAGCAGAGATATCCAGCTCTCCCCGCTGGTAGTCCCGATAGAAATGGTCATTGGTGGAGCGGTAGTGCTCGCCGTCCACCTGCGCACGCTGTACCAGGAACTCGCCCCAGGCATGGTCGCTGTCTCCGCCGATCAGGGTATTGTCGAGATCAAAAATTGCCAAGTGCACCGCTCACCTGCCCCGTTACTATTGATTGCCAAAGGAAACTCCACTGCCAAAATCCAGCCAATGCCACCACACCGTCATACAATTTTACCCTGCATTCACGCGCTGCACACAGACTGCGTCACCGAATTGCTGTAAACACCCCTCTGTGGAACAATACGGGACAAGCGAGTGCAGCGTACAGCAGCACGCAACAGTATCGAGGACAGTATTATTTTGGACGACGGCAAGCCGGCTCAAACCGGGAGAAGAAGCCGCCGTAGGCCCAACAAGCAATCAAATCGCAACAATCCCCCTGCACGGAACAACAGGAGGCAGAGGCAGGGTGGCGAGGACAGCAGTAATATAGATGCAGAGGGCTTTCGCCCCAACGTCGGTATCATTATGCTGAATGCCCGCGGCCAGGTGCTGTGGGCCAGACGGGTCGGTGGCAAGGACGCTTGGCAGTTCCCCCAGGGCGGCATTAATCCAGGCGAAACCCCAGAACAGGCATTGTACAGGGAGCTTTACGAAGAAATCGGTCTCACTCGCGATCAGGTCAGTATGATCGCCTGCACACGCGGCTGGCTGCGCTACCGCCTGCCGCAGCGGATGATCCGCCGGCGTGCCGAACCGCTGTGCATTGGCCAGAAACAGAAATGGTTTTTATTAAAACTGGTGGCGGCGGAGACCGCCATCAGTTTTGATAACGGCTATAAGCCCGAATTCGACCACTGGCGCTGGGTGAGCTATTGGCATCCGCTCAGCAAGGTAGTGACCTTCAAGCGCGAGGTGTATCGGCGCGCGCTAACCGAGCTGGCCCCACAGCAAATACAGCTGGAAAGGCGCTGGCTGCACAAACAGGGCGAATAGCGCGCCCCTTTCGCCAGTGATGAGTCCGGTATAGGGGAGTTACCGGAATCTTTACTATGTCTGAACACCTAGGGCCCTGGCGGAGCACCCACCGGTTCCGGGCCTGAACTTTCTCCGTTGATTGGCGAGGACAGGCCATTGCTCGGATCTCTGCGCAGTATCGTACAGGAAGTCAACACCGCCAGGGACCTCCCCGCGGTGCTCAAAATTATTGTGCAACGTGTGCGTGAGGTAATGCACACCCGGGTCTGCTCTGTTTATCTTCGCGACAAGCAGTCCGGAAACTATGTGCTGATGGCCACCGACGGCCTCCACTCCAATGCTGTCGGTCAGGTACACCTGGCGCCGGGCGAGGGGCTGGTGGGCAGTGTGGTGGCCCGCGAGGAACCCATCAATCTGGATATGGCCAAGTCCCATCCCGCTTTCCAGTATTTCCCCGCGACCGGGGAGGAGCGTTTCTGCGCTTTCCTCGGCGCACCGATTATCCACCACCGCACCGTACTCGGGGTTCTTGTCGTTCAACAGGAGCAACAGCGTCGCTTCGATGAGGGCGAAGAGGCGTTTCTGGTGACCCTCTCTGCCCAGCTCGCCGGTGTCATTGCCCATGCGGAAGCCACCGGGGTACTGGCGACCATGCGCAAGCAGAGGCGCGAAACCCACTTTAGTGGCATCGCTGCATCCCCCGGGGTTGCGATCGGCCACGCGTGCATCGTCACACCCCAGGCCAACCTGGCCACCGTACCCTACTGTTTGTGCCTGGATGTCGACTCCGAACTGGCCCTGTTTCAGCAGGCCCTCTCCGCCGCCAGGGAGGAAATCCACCAGGTGGGGGAGCGCCTCAAGGGCGAACTCAGCCGCGAGGAGTCCACACTGTTCGATGCCTACATCAGCATACTGGACGACGACGTCCTTGCCTCCGAAGTCTGTGATCGCATCCGGCAACAGCAGCTCTGTGCGCCGAGGGCCTGGGCCGAGGTTATGCTGGAGCATGTACGGCGCTTTGAAACCATGTCCGACTCTTATTTCCGCGACAGAGCCGCCGATGTGCGCGACCTCGGCGTGCGGGTGCTGGCCCACCTGTACCAACAACAGCAGAGCGAGCGCAACTACCCGGAAAACACTATCCTGGTGGGGGAGGAGCTCACCGCCGCGGTATTGGCCGAAGTCCCCCGGCAAAAACTGATCGGCGTTGTTTCCGTAAAGGGCTCCGCCAACAGCCATGTGGCCATCATCGCGCGGGCCATGGGGCTGCCAGCCGTAATGGGCGTGCAGGACCTGCCCTATGAGACCATTGATGGCATCTCCGTGGTCGTGGACGGCTATCGCGGCGTACTGCATATCCACCCCGGTGAGGCACTCAAACGCCACTATAACGCCATTGTGGCTGAAGAGCGGGAGCTCACCCGCAACCTGGATCACACCGCCAGTCTCCCCGCAGAAACCACAGACGGCCACCGGGTGTGTCTTCTGGTCAACACCGGCCTGATGGCCGATGTGGTGCGCTCCAGGGAGCGCGGTGCCGAGGGTGTCGGCCTGTTTCGCACCGAAGTGCCCTTCCTGCTGCGCGACCGCTTCCCCTCGGAGGAGGAGCAACGGGAGATTTACCGGGAACAGCTGGAATGCTTCGCCCCCCTGCCGGTGACCATGCGCACCCTGGATATTGGCGGTGACAAGTCCTTGGCTTACTTTCCTATAGAAGAGACCAACCCCTTCCTCGGATGGCGCGGCATCCGCGTCACCCTGGATCACCCGGAAATATTCCTGGCACAGGTGCGCGCCATGATGAAAGCCAGCCAGGGACTCGATAACCTGCGTATCATGCTGCCGATGATCAGTGGACTGAGCGAACTCGAAGCCGCTCGCAAGTTGATAGAGAGGGCCTACCGGGAGCTTTTGGAAGAGGGCTACGCTATCAATATGCCCCCCCTGGGCGTTATGGTGGAGGTGCCCTCTGCGGTCTACCAGGTGCGCGAGTTGGCCGAGCATGCGGATTTTATCTCAGTGGGCAGTAACGACCTCACCCAGTACCTTCTGGCGGTGGACCGCAGCAATAGCCGCGTGGCCAATATTTACCACGCCCTGCACCCGGCTGTGTTGCGAGCCCTGCAGGAAATCGTTAACGCTGCACACGCAGCGGGTACTCGAGTAGGCATCTGCGGCGAGCTGGCCGGAGAACCCGGCGGCGCCCTGCTGCTGGTGGCCATGGGCTACGACATGCTGTCGATGAATGCCACCAACCTGCCCCGTGTCAAAGCCACGCTGCGCGCGGTGCAACAGGCGGATATGCAACGGCTGTTGCAGCAGGTCATCTGTATGGATTGCGCCGAGAAGATCGAGTCAGCCGTGAATGCCTATTTGCTGAGTCTCGGTCTGAAGGGGATTTTGCATCCGCCCGGTATACAGTAACAGCTAGGCCATTCGGGGCAAAACCCTTGTCACTGGCAAAAGCAGCTTACAGCCAGACCGGGTTGGCAATAAAAAAGCCCGGTACCCACAGCAGGGGTACCGGGCTTTCTATTAAGCTTCTACAGGAATCCTACAAACCACTTGGGCCGCAATCATTCTTGAGATAAGCAATCATGGATTCAAATAACAATTTTTGGTGGTTGAAAAACAGTGTATTGGAAAAGTGGTCAGCCCCTTCGAGCTCGACATATTTATAGTCCTTTCCATGCGCGTCCAACGCCTTTCGGTATTTTTCCGCATGAATCGGCGGAACGCGCTGATCCACACTTCCGTGGATCAACAGTAGTGGGATATTCACCTCTGATGCCTTTTCAAGTGGTGAAACGCTATCACCCCACATAGAAAGCTGCTCTTCCTTTTGAGCCCCCCTCATACGATAGCGGTAGTAGTTTACTTGCATTAATGGATCTGCAACTGCGGCACCCGCGATAGCACATTGATATATCTGCTCCTTTCTGCTCGCAGCAACCAGTGCAGCATAACCACCGTAAGACCAGCCAAACATTGCCAGGCGCTCGGGATCTGCAAGCCCCTCTTTAACCAAATACAGCATGCCATCATCTTTGTCATCCTGCATTTTGTAACCGCCCTGGCCACCTTTCTTAAATGCGGAAGTATAATGTTCCAAGCCGTATCCCAATGATCCCCTGTACTGCGGTTGAAGTACGAGATAGCCATTATTCGCCAGCATTTGCGCCCATTCGTCATATAGGACGACCTCGGAAACAAATGGGCCTCCATGCGGCATCACCACAGCAGGAAATGGCGGCTCCCCGTTCGGCACTGTTAGATAGGCGGGTATTTTTTTTCCATCGCGCGCCTTGTATTCAATATAGCGCACATCTGCCAGTTGATCGGCTTCAAGCAGAGGTTGTCGGCTGCCAATATTCGTCAATTTTCCTTTATGCAGCAGATAGTAAGATCCCGGGTCACGGGCACCAACATTTAAAATCACAAGAGAATTGCCGGATTTATCGCGACTGTCAACACGCACTAAATCCGCATTCGGTATAATTCCCTGCAGTTGCTGCACCATTGCTGCTGTCGTGGAATCAAAGTATTCGGTTTGAACGCCATCCTTATAATATCTGACACCTACCACAGTATCGGGATTTGTCCAACGGTTACTATGAAAGCTTACGCCCGCAACATCAACATCATTGCGCAAATAAATTGGCTGGGAAAATGCTTTCTTTTGGACATCGAATTCCCACAATCCAATTTTATCCTTTCCATTTTGCGCGCGCACAAAGAAGACATTTGGGTTTTTCTCGTCAAAGCCTAATACAGAGAAAGTCTCGAAGCTGTCTTCACTTAATCGGTAAATTTCACGCCATTTCTTCTTATCGGTAACCCGCTCATACCAAATAAACTCTCCCTTTCCAGCATCAAACCCCCTGGCCAGCCAAGGCACGCCATCCCCATCGAATTCAACAGCGCCAAGCTCCAACTTTCCACGCAAAATTAATTTCTTAGCGCCTGTCTTCAAGTTAAGTTCATAATAGGTTCTCGGGCGAAAGGCCGCTCTGATTTTACCGTCACCCCCTCCCGGAATATAAGAATATATTATTTTATTTTTCTTCTTTGGCAGCAGATGCTCAATGCCCGCGCCCAGATCATCATATTTTTTTAGTTTCTTACGATTAATATCAACAGAGGCAAGGAGCCCTTCATAAACACCCCGGTTAAATCCATCAATCTTGTCACGAACTTTTTGGCGAAGCCCCATTATGATGACATCATCAGTAGCCCAGTAAAAATACTGAATTTCCATCGGGTCAGAATTAATGCGATATGGCTCCCGATCCATGGCATCCGTTTTGTACACTTCAATAATAGGCACACCATCCTTTGTAGGGATTTTTAACAATGCCAGATGCTTGCCATCTGGTGAGAGCTCTACATTCCTTATGACGTCGCGCAAAGCCCAGTATTCCAGTGGGTAAGGAGAACTCGCAGAAGCTTCATAAGAAAATGCGAGACTGAAAACCGCCAAAAAGAACAGCAGTTTTTGAATAAAAATTCTAGGTTTCATCTCAAACTCTTTCAATCCACAAAGAAAAAAGGCCCGCAAAACGGGCCTTAAATCCGCAAAATTAGAAATTCTTTTGCAAATTCACAAATATGGTGCGGCCCTGCAAATCATAGCCGGCACCAATAGGCGTATTATTTACAGAAAGGATTTCGCTACCATCCACTTCGGGGGGATCTTCGTCGAATACATTGCTAACCCCAATACCGGCAAACCAGGTATCCGCATAGTAATATAGAGAAGCGCTATGAACCCAATAATCATCGGCATAGCCCACATCCCGGCAATCGACACCGCCATTTGCTGAACCAACACAGGTCTGGGACTCAACACCCGTCTCCTGGGTATCATAGATATCACTGAAGGGGTCCACCTCATCCGCATCCTGCTCGACAGAGCCTACATAACGCGAACTCCAGGTAAAGCGGAAATCATCATACTCGACTCTCAGCTGAGAGTTCCCGATCCATTCTGCATTGCCAAAATCGCCCTTGAATTCCTCAAAATCCACAGTGCCGTCATCACCGATAAAGGTTACAGACCGCTCCAGTGTACGGTTGAAATTGATCAGTGCAGACAGCTCAATTGGCGCACCAAAGAGGGTTACCGGCTGCTCGTAGCGGATATTGTAGTCAAAGCCACGTGACACTTCCTTGTCCTGGTTAAGGAACTCAGCATTGACATTGTTTATAAATCCATCCGCATCTCGCTGAACCAGATTACAGAAAGCACTTGGGTTGACACTGTTATAGCAGTCATTGATCAAAAACTGCGGAGTGGGCTCAACAATGGCATTCTCGATTTCAATATCATAGTAAGTCATACCGAGGGTCAACCCGAAAGCATCGAAGAACGGTTGCTCCCAGGAGAAGCCAAAGGTATAGGATTCCGAAGTCTCAGGATTGAGATCCAACAGCCCTCGTGAGGTTACTTCAGTATTGTAAACACTCGTGCTGCCGTTCTCCAACTGGGTGGGATCCACTCCATTTGCCAGGCAATTGGCCAACACTTCAGGCGAGCGGGGGTCCAGTGACGGATCATAGCCACCGCCTCCCAATCCGCCCAACGCATCTTCCGGAACCACACAGGGGTCAGAGACATTGAGGAATCCGGTCTGGCCTTTCAGGAAGTTCTCACGCAGATTTGGCGCGCGATAGGAAGTGCCATAGGTTCCACGCAACAACAGCGAGTTGAACGGGCGATAGCCAATTTTAACGGACTCAGTCCGGTCACTACCGTAGTACTCATCATCGGTGTAGCGAGTGGACAGGTTTGCAGTCAGCTCTTCTGCCAAGAACATTCCGCCTAACAGGGGAATTTCAATTTCACCGTAGACCTCCCGGGTGTCCTTTTGACCGGTAGCGCCCCCGTCTTGGGTGAAACCGAAGAGCAGCCCATCCCGGGCAACATCATTAGGTATGGACTTGATTCTGTCGTTGCGGAATTCCGCACCCAGCACGAGGCTTACATCACCTGCGGGTAAACTGGCAATCTTACCTGAAGCAAATCCAGAGATAATTTTCTGATAATACTCAGTGCGGAAGTTGCGGGAACCAAATAGATAATCCCGCTCTGCCTGGGTTGCAAAATCGCCGATAACTCCCTGGTAAAGGGAGTCTGCAAACAGATTGACCGGCACACAGCCATCGCTGCCATTACCACAGATATAGCTTCCAGGGTTATTTGGATCCTCGCGGGTAGTATTCAGGGAGTGGTTGAGCCTGTCATCGCGAATACCCCTGATGGTTGAACGCCCATCGGACTTACTGAAGGAGAAATAGGTTTCAAAGGACCAGTCCGACAGTGAGCCAAAATTCAACATGGGGAGATCCCCGCTCAGGCCGGTAACAAAGCGGAAACTCTCCAGGGAGACGTCCGTTCTATTGCGATCGCCACGTACAGCCACAATCGGGGTGGTACCCTGTGCCCCGATTGGCCCTCCTGGGACAATATTGAAAGCACTGGGCGGTGCTCCATAGCGGGCAATGAAGTCTTCAAGGTAATTGGGGTTTGTGAGCAGGGCATCGTAGGCCAGCCCGCAGTCCACACCGTTCACCCCATCCGGGTTACAGATATTGTAGGGGTTGTCTGCGGGAACACTTGGAAACAGCTGAGCGGCGCCGGTATTGATAAAAGTGTTACGCTTTGAATACAGGGTTTCAAAGAACGGGGTCAGGTTCATCTCCCCTTCGAAAGTGTATTCCCCGAAAGCCATAAAGCTGGCCCGATCCTGCTCCGGGAACAGGTGTGCGAAGCCCTCCCGGCCGTTGAGGCTGTAGTCCAGGAAGGAAATATCGGTTCTGCCATCCCCATCGCCATCGACACCGATGTCAAAGAGACTGGACTCTGAAAACCCGTTCCAGCCCCCGTTACTTTGCCCCGGGGTATAGTAGATACTCCCTATCGCTGAAGGAGGAACACTTACTCGACCGGCAAGAAGCCCGACAGCACATCCACCCCGCCAGTCCATACCTAAGCGATTAGTATAAAAAGCATCAGCTTTATAAATATTTCCATCGGTGCCAACCTCTATATTTTGTTCACAGCCGGCGGTCCAGTCGCGATCATCCAGGGTCACGGCGGCGCTCTCGTAATACTCCGCACCCATGCCGATAAAACCGCGGTCAAAGTTTTTACCCCAGCTCAGGCTGAAGGTATTTTCCTCGCCATTGCCCTGGGTGGGATTGTCACTGAAAAACTCGAAATCAAAGCCATCAAAATCCTTTTTCAGGATCACATTGGTGACCCCGGCAACGGCATCGGAGCCGTAAATGGAGGAAGCGCCATCCAGCAACAGATCGTACTGTTGCACCAGCGTTGATGGAATCAGGGTCAGATCCGGGGCGGTAGGTGCACCACCCACACCGGCAGGGGCCAGGCGACGGCCGTTTACCATGATCAGCGTACGGTTGGCACCCAAGCCGCGCAAGCTCACAGTGGAGGACCCCGGTCCGTTGTCCACCACGAAACCGGAAAAGGTCAGGTCTATCTGCTGACCGGAAGCCGCCTGACTGTTTTGCAGGATGGAAGAAGCATCAATAACGCCCGCTTCACGGGTACCCTCAGTATCAATGATCTGCAGTGGTGAAATGCTGGAGAAAGTATCCCGGGCTATACGGGATCCGGTCACTACGACCTCTTCCACTTCGGATTCTTCCACATCAGAGCCACCGGCCCCATTGCTCGAGTAGTCCGCCTCAGCCGCCACATCTGTCTCGGTAAGCCCCTCTTCATTTTCCTGGGCAATACCCTGGTAAGAGATCAGAGAAATTGAGCCCGCTATTGCAAGACTGAGAAAACTCTTTTTGAAATTGTGCTCCATCTAACCCTCCGAGGATTTTATATTTGTGTATTAAATATTCCTACGTGACTTATTTATTTTATGCGTCACTTATTTTTGCAGGATATTGGCGATAATAACGCCAATGAATATTTGACTCGAGCGCTGAAACAAAAATCAAGTGAAATAAAATCTACTATCCCACAAAAAACGACATAATAGTGATAACCATTTCTTTAAAATTCATTTTTTAGTGATATATGACTTATTTTACGAAGTGCGCATTATACATATCATAAATCCAAGAGCGCCTCGGCCAACTTTTAGGAGGCTTAAATGGGGCCATTATTATTCACACTGGCCCCAGCAATTAGAGGAATTTCATAGTCACAAGACGGCTGCCAAGCGGCCCGGGGCACTCACTTTCCCAGTGCACCAGACCGCTTTTTAGTACTTGAAAAAATTCGATAATGGGGTACAAAATGCTGCTTTCCTCCACCTTGATAGAAAATAAACTCATCAAATTGGCAGATCGCAGTCTATTGCATCAATATCCAAGAAAATAAAAAGATCCAGGGAAAGAGCACTTGGCAGATCGCCCTGTACAAGGCCTGTGGGGCCTATTTCCTGTTTTTCATCGCTGCCTTCAACAGGTCGCCCATACTACCCTGGCTACCCGGTTGCTGTCGGTGGCCCCGCTGCCTGTTATAGCGCTGGGCCTGGCGGTTCTCACGCTGATCGCCCCGTTGGATAGCACCACTCTGCTCCCCCGGCTCATCCGACAGGCGCATGGAGAGGCCGATGCGTTTGCGCGCCACGTCCACATCCATCACCTTCACTTTGACGATATCACCGGCTTTGACCACTTCGCGGGGATCCTTCACAAACTTCTCCGACAGTGCAGAGATATGCGCGAGGCCATCCTGGTGTACCCCGATATCCACAAAAGCACCAAAATTGGTGACATTGGTAACAGTGCCCTCAAGTACCATGCCAATGCGCAGGTCCCCAATACCCTCTACACCCTCCTCTAAGCGTGCGGTGCGAAACTCCGGGCGCGGGTCGCGACCGGGTTTTTCCAGTTCGGCAATGATATCGGTCACCGTGGGAACACCGAACTTCTCATCGGTGTAGTCGGCAGGCTTGAGCCGGCGCAGGAAGGCAGCGTCACCGATCAGGGCATTGATCTCGCGGTTGTTCCGCTCGGCGATACGCTTCACTACCTGGTAGGCTTCCGGGTGCACCCCCGACCTGTCCAGCGGGTTCTCACCATTGCCGATGCGCAGAAAGCCCGCGGCCTGCTCGAACGCCTTGGGCCCAAGGCGCGACACGTTCAGCAGCTGCTGCCGGTTTTTAAAGGCGCCGTGCTGGTCGCGATAGCTGACGATATTGCCGGCGATGGTGGCGGTGAGTCCGGAAACCCTGGCCAAGAGCGGGGCAGAGGCAGAGTTCAGCTCGGCACCGACCCCATTGACACAATCTTCCACCACCGCATCCAAGGAGCGCGCCAGCTGCATCTGGGAAACGTCGTGCTGGTATTGGCCGACACCGATGGACTTGGGTTCAATTTTCACCAGTTCGGCCAGTGGGTCCTGCAGGCGGCGGGCAATAGAAATGGCACCGCGGATGGTGACATCCAAATCTGGGAATTCCCGTGCGGCAAATGCCGAAGCCGAGTACACGGAGGCGCCCGCCTCGTTCACCAGCACTTTCTGGGCGCTAAGCTTGTACTGTTTGATGGTCTCGCCAACAAACTTGTCAGTCTCACGGCTGGCGGTGCCGTTGCCGATGGCAATCAGGCCCACCCGGTACTTGCTGCACAGGGCGGCAAGTACCGCAGCGGATTCCTGCAAGCGGTTCTGGGGCGGGTTCGGGAATATGGCGGTGTGATCCAGCAGTTTACCGGTGGCATCCACTACAGCGACCTTGACGCCGGTGCGCAGGCCCGGGTCCAGGCCGATGGTGGATTTCTGCCCCGCGGGCGCGGCCAGCAGCAGGTCCTTGAGGTTGCGGGAGAAGACCCGGATGGCCTCTTCCTCGGCCTTTTCGCGCAGGGCCCCGAGCAGGTCTGTTTCCAGCGCTGTACTCAGCTTGATACGCCAGGTCCAGCGCACCACCTCGCCGAGCCAGCTGTCCGCTGGGCGGCCCTGATCGCGGATATCGAAATGTTTGGCCACCATTACCTCACAGGGGTGGCCGGTAGTGGCAGGTACGCCCGATTCCTCCGGCAGGCCGATACTGACCGCCAGAATACCCGCATTGCGACCGCGGAAAATGGCCAGGGCGCGGTGGGATGGCACTTGGGACCAGTCCTCGGCGTAGTTGAAATAGTCGCGGAATTTAGCGCCCTCTTCCTCTTTGCCATCCAGCAGCTTGGATCTGACCTGGCCATCACGTTTGAGGAAATCCCGCAGTCGCCCGAGGAGTTCCGCGTCCTCGGCAAAGCGCTCCATCAGGATAAACTTGGCCCCGTCGAGGGCCGCCTTGCTGTCTTTTACCTGCAGAGAGGCATCTTTGTGCTCCGGGGTGAGGTACTGCAGCGCTTCGGCGGCGGGGTCGAGCCCGGGATCGTTGATCAGGGCATCGGCCAGGGGCTCAAGGCCCGCCTCAATGGCGATTTGCCCTTTGCTGCGCCGCTTGGGTTTAAAAGGGAGATAGAGGTCTTCGAGGCGGTTCTTGGTCTCAGCGTCGTTGATTTGCCGAGTCAATTCCGGTGTGAGTTTGCCCTGCTCATCAATACTTTTCAGGATACTCCCGCGGCGCTCTTGCAGTTCCCTCAGGTAACGCAGGCGCTCTTCCAGGGTGCGCAACTGGGTGTCATCCAGGGCACCCGTAACCTCCTTCCGGTAGCGGGCAATAAATGGCACCGTAGCCCCCTCATCCAGCAGGGAGACTGCAGAGGCTACCTGTTGCGGGCGCACATTGAGTTCTTCGGCGATGCGAACGTTGATATCCAGCATGTGATGTTTACATCCATTTTGCGAGAGGGCTCGTACCCCTGGGAGCGGCATTCAACCGGATCACAGCCCATCGGTTTTGATGGCAGTGAGCGGGCCCGCTGCCCCTCCGGTATCAGGGTAAATCGGGCCGGCATTATGCTCCACAGGAGCGCGGTGAGAAAGGTTTGCGACAGGGCGCCAGCTTGTGCGGCGACCTGCAGAGAAATCCCCTCGTATCTGCATCAAACTCCAGTAAAATGCTCGCTAGTCAAAATTTGACCAACTTCCATGATGAAGCGGAGTAGAGGCAGCCGGTGAAAGTATCCAAGAAGAACAAGCTGTTAATGATTGTTTTAGGCGTTGGGGCGATTGCCATCACTGCAGCGGTACTCCTCAAGCCAAAACCCCAGGAAAAGCCAGCAGAGACGGTGGTCCCGCCCGTGGCGGATATCCTCTATATAGCGCCCGGTCCCCAGACCCTGTTGGTGCCCAGCCAGGGCACAGTCAATGCCCGCCATGAGATTGAGTTAGTAGCCCGTGTCGGCGGTGTGATTGAAAGTGTCAATGCAGCATTCGTACCCGGCGGCTTTTTCTCGGCAGGGGAGGCCCTGCTGCAGCTTGAGCAGGCGGACTATGTGCACAATGTCACCCGCGCCGAGTCCCAACTGGCCAACGCCAACTCCACATTTGCCCAGGAGCAGGGCCGTGCAAAGCAGGCCAAGCGGGAGTGGCGAGACCTGGGCAGTGAGGCCGCCAACGCCCTGTTCCTGCGCAAACCCCAACTGGCCGCGGCGGAAGCCGCAGTGGCGGCCGCACGGGCGGATCGCGATCAGGCCGCTCTGGACCTGGAGCGCACCACCATCACAGCCCCCTTCGCCGGTCGCGTGGTAGAAACCTATGTCGACCTGGGCCAATACATCGCTCCGGGCACCAGGCTGGCAAAAATTCACAGTACCGGCATCGCCGAGGTGCGCCTGCCCCTGACCGATCAGCAGCTGGCGCTCTTGAACCTGCCCCTGGGGCAATCAATCGAAAACAGCCCTGCCGTGCGCCTAAGGGCTGTCGTGGCCGGGCACGAGCGGGAGTGGCGCGCGCAGCTGGTGCGCACCGAAGCCAGCATCGATCCCAACAGCCGCTTTATCTTCGCGGTGGCGCAGGTAGAAAATCCCTACCAGGGCGCGGCGCCACTGATGAACGGCCTGTTTGTGGAGGCGGATATTGCCGGCAGAACCTTCGAGGACGTCGTGATACTGCCGCGCCAGGCCCTGCATGAAGGAAACCACCTGCTGGTGTTGAATAAAGAGAATCAACTGATCTTTAAAGCGGTGGAACTGCTGCAGAGTGTCGACGACAAGGTCTGGCTGCGCGGCGATATCGCCACTGGCGATCGCGTGGTCGTCTCCAGCCTGGGTTACTCCCGCGAAGGGATGGTCCTCACGCCCAACCCGTTAAACGAAAAACCCGCACACCTGACCGACAGCGTTGATGATAAGACTGCGGCCCCGGCCACTGCCGTGACCGGGGCCGCCACGGACAATACCTATCCGGGGGGTCACTGATGAACGGCATCATTTCCTGGTTTGCACGCAACAGCAAGGCCGCCAACCTGCTGATGATTATGATTATTATCGGCGGCATTTTCGGCATCAGCGGTATAGACCGGGAAGTGTTCCCGGCGATTCAGCCGGGCATCGTTGAGGTGGACATTTCCTACCCCGGCGCCGGCCCGGCAGAAGTCGAACAGCAGGTGACAGTGCGTGTGGAAGAGGCTATCTCCGAGGTCAAGGGGATCAAAGAGGTCAATTCCGCCTCCCGCCGCAGTCACTCCTCGGTGGACATCCAGGCAGTGGATGGCTACGACCAGTTGCGCCTGCTGAACGATATCAAGGCACAAGTAGACAGTATCAACACCTTTCCCGAGGGGATCGAGCGCCCGGTTATCCACCTGCAGGAATGGGATACCCAGCTGATGATGATCGCTGTGGGCGGGCCTGTGTCAGAACACCAGCTCAAGGAAACCGCTCTGGATCTGCGCGACAAATTGATGCTGATTCCCGGCGTGCGCCGGGTGGATGTCTGGGGCGATCGCCCGGATGAACTGTCGATCGAGGTCTCCGAACTGGATTTGCGCCGCTATAACCTGAGCTTCAGCGATGTCGCCAACGCCGTGCGACGCTCCTCCCTGGACCTGCCCGCGGGCATGGTGCGTTCGGATCGCGGGGATATCCAGGTGCAGACCCGCGGCCAGGCCTATAACGCAGAGGACTTCGAGCGTATCCCGGTTGTCAGTCGCACCGATGGCTCCGTACTGCTGCTGCGCGATGTGGCCACCGTGCGCGACGGTTTCGAAGAGTACAACAACGTCATCCGCTTTAACGGCAATCCGGCCATGAACCTGCGCGTGAGCCAGGGCGAGCCCCTGGATGTGGTGGGCACTGCGGACCGTATCAAAGCATTTATGGAGGAAAACCGCGCACAGCTGCCGCCGGGCATGGAGTTCGATATCTGGTTCGACTTCTCCAAGTCTTTTGAGGGCCGTATGAACCTGCTCACCAAGAACGCGCTGAGTGGCTTCGCCCTGGTTTTCATTCTACTGATGCTGTTCCTGCGCCCCGCGCTTGCCCTGTGGGTCACCGTGGGGATTGTGGTGGCTTTCCTCGGTGCCTTCGCACTGCTGCCGGTCACCGGTGTCAGCCTGAATATGCTCTCTCTCTTCGCTTTCCTGCTGATTCTGGGGATTGTAGTGGACGATGCGATTATTGTGGGGGAGGCAGTGCACGCCGCCCACGATCGCGGGGTTACCGGCCTGGCGGCCGCGGAGGAGGGGGTTAAACAGGTCTCTGCGCCGGTGATCTTTGCCGTGACTTCCACCATGGTGTTCTTTATCCCCATGTTGTTTCTGCCCGGCTACACCGCTCAGATGATGCTGTCTTTGCCCGTGGTGGTGTTGCTGTGTCTGGTCTTCTCCCTGGTGGAATCGCTGCTGATCCTGCCGGCGCATCTGGTGGGCATGAAACCGGAAAAGCCTGCCAGGTCCACACTGGGTATCAAGCTGCAGACGCTGCGCGGGCACTTTGCCGGGGCGATGAAAACCGCCGGGGACCGCTACTACCTGCCACTGCTGAAAAAGTCCCTCGGTAACAGCCGCACCACTGTTATGGGCTTCCTGCTGGCTCTGGGGCTCTCGATCACGGTATTCCTGAGTGGCTATGTGGGCTCTTCCTTCGCCCCCCAGGTACCCTCTGACCTGCTGGAGCTGCAGGCCACCATGGCCTCCGGCGAGCCTTTTCGCGAATCCGAGCGGGTGATGGAACAGATACTCGCGGCGGCGGACAAACTCGCGGTAGACGAGAGGATGCTGGCACTGAACCAGGGCCAGCCTTTTCTGGAAAATACCTTGGTGTTCAATTGGCGCGGCAATATCTACGTCATACTGCAGCTGGTGGATGGCGAGCTGCGCGATGTGACGTCCAAGACCCTGGCGCTGCGCTGGCGCACACTGATCGGCGAACTTCCCGCCAGTGTCGAGGACCTGAATATCGACTCCACCATCAATGACGGCGGCAATGGCTTGAGCCTGAACCTGAGCACTGCATCGGGGAATATGGATGAACTGCGCGCCGCTGCAGATGCGGTGGAAGAAAAGCTGAATACCTACGCCGGTATCTACGATGTACGCGACAACCTCACCAGTGCCCGCCGCGATATCGAAATCCAGTTGAAGCCCTACGCCACCACCCTGGGGGTCAACCTCGCCGATATCGCCAGGCAGGTGCGCCAGGGTTTCTACGGTGAGGAGGTGCAACGTATTCCCAGGGGCCGCGAAGATGTGCGGGTGATGGTACGCTACCCCCAAGACGAACGCGCCAGCGAAGAGCAGATGGATCGCATCCGTATCCGCACCACTGCGGGCGAGGTGCCCTTTTCGGCGGTGGCCGAAGCGGTCTATGTACCCGGTTATACCACTATCCGCCGCAATAACCGCGAGCGCACCGTGCGGGTCTCTGCACAAATCACACCAAATACGTCCTCTGCGCAGGAAATCCTCAAGGATATGCGCGAAAGTCTGGTGCCAGAACTGGAGCGCCGCTTCCCCGGCTTCTCCCTGAGAACCGCGGGAGAGATGCAGGAGGAGGAGGAGTTCAACGGGGCTATCCTGGCTTTCTTTGTGCTGTCCTTGTTCGCCATTTACGCACTGCTGGCGATTGCCTTCCGCTCCTATTCGCAGCCGCTGCTCATTCTCACCGCGGTACCTTTTGGCTTCTTCGGTGCGGTGGTGGGACACCTGCTGATGGGGCATGATATCAGCATTATGTCCATGCTCGGATTTCTCGCCGCAGCGGGCGTTGTGGTGAACGATAACCTGGTATTGATGGATCGGATCAACCAGCTGCGCGCCCAGGGGTGGGCGGTGATGGAGGCGGTGATCCAATCGGGGCGCGACCGCTTCCGCCCGATTATCCTGACGTCCATTACCACATTTATCGGGCTGGTACCGATTATGTTCGAGCGTTCCATCCAGGCACAGTTCCTGATCCCGATGGTCATCAGTCTCGCTTTTGGTGTCCTCTTCGCCACTGCGGTCACTTTGATCCTGGTGCCAAATCTGTACAAAGTGATTGAAGTGATCCGACCCAAACGCAAAGGCCTGGAGGGACCCGGGGTACCGGTATCCATGGAGACGGTTTGACCCAGGAACGAACAGAACTTGACGCACAGGCGAAACCCTCGCGTTCAGGGGCATGGTGGGACAGCACCTATTCCCCTGATCGTATTACTTGGGCACCCAGTGAAGAACCGAGGTGGCCTATACAGCCAGCGATATTGCGTTGTTGAATAGCATCCTTCGCAGGGCCAACGCGCAGCGCGAGGTACTTACCACGGCCGACTTCCGATGGGGGGTTATGTGCCCGGCTATGCAGGCGGACCCAAAAATAATGGGCACGCCAACCGGAAACCGGCTTTGGGCCATTGCATGTACGCCCCCTCACCGACTCGCTGCAAGCAGCGGGCAGGGGAAAAAGACGCAAATACCCTTTTATCGCTATTTAAGGGCCAACAGGCGGCCTGACAACTTTCCCCAAATGGCTTTGTCTCGTCACTTTTCAGCTCCCAGTCATAGCTACCTCCCGCACCAGAAGGCAAACGTGCCTGTAGATTTGCTAGAAAAGGATTATATGCAAAACCGGTATCAGCCATGCCAGATTTGGAGTGGGGGAAACCCTGAAATTGGCAACCTCCACAGCACGCACGTTCATTACCTTGGCATTGAACTCGATATCTCTTGTTCCTGTGGCCTGTCCCTGTATATACACATCGGGATTAGACCAATACTGGATACGTGATCCCCCTGTTCCCTGAGGGCAATTATAGGCCATCACGGTACGCCAGGTTCCTGCAGTGACATTACAATAGCCGTGTCCATACGGGAAGGGTGTCATGGAGGGGTCTTGCGAGATAATGTGTCTCGCACCAAATAAATGCCCAATTTCGTGACCAAATGAATAGTTACCTGTTGCACAACTCTCCTTGGCCGCAGCCAGTGCATTTTGTTCTGTAGCGCCAATGGATCTAGCTTGACCACAGCCACTATAGTTGTTGCCGGTAAGAAGCATCATAATATCGGCATTGTATTGATTTCTTAAATCATATAATTGTTGCGTGTGTGCATTGCTGGTGTTTGAAAAGCTGTTTAGGTCTGTCGCAAAATTTCCGCTATCTGAATAACCAGTCTGGTATGCGTGGACAATTTTTACCCTGGTTTGGACTTCGCTGTTTTCATAAGACATATTCGTTTCTAGTTCAAGCAAATCCATATACGCAGTAATATCCCCTGCACTGTTTGCAAAACTGGATGTATAGGCAACGATAACAGTAAATTCTGAACCTGAATCACCTGCCTCAGCCACACTGCCGAAGTCAAGCAGGCTTTGGTCAATCAAGGGAAGGTAATTATAATCCTCATGATAGGCTTCATCGTGATCAATCAGATCTTCTTTTGGAACCTCGATTAACACAGTATCGCCATTCTCATCAGACCTTATCTTAAATAATTTACCGGCATAATTCAGGGAACCAACAACACGGCCATTGTTTTCAGAAATCTGAATATTACCCCTATCGGCACTTGATGCAGAAAAAGAGAATCTTTCAACCCCCTTTCTTACGACCCTGTCAACCTTGAACAAGATTTTTTTATCTTTCAAATCAAATACGACCCTGGAATCATGAGTGATTTTTTTTACATTTTCATTGAACCTTCCTATATTGATAATTCCTTTTTTTCCCTGTTCAGATGCCTGGATTTCACTCTTTTCGCTCACAGCATTTCCATTGCCGGGCTTTGAAAACAAATCATACACTTCTTCAGCAATCGTATTATCTGTGAGTAGCAGCATTAACAGAAAAATTTTAAATAAAGTTATCCCTCTCATGATTTCTTTCCCCATGGTAACTGAGTTCCAATACCAGATTTTAAGCAGGTATGCGTGAGTATTGCTAGACAGTAGACGACCTTGCTCTTCTTCGAAATTTTTCTAGATTACAGCTAGAGAAGCAAGAGGGCCATTTAGAAAATTGATATTCCATATACTATACGCGAACATAATAACAGGCAGTTACAGTGACGCAAACAGCTCGAAAGGGATAGGCCAAGAAATCAATCCCTCTTCAAGAAATATCGATAGTTTCTATCCTGATTGTGACTGCGACTGCAATCCCACCTGGACATTTTGTCTTTCTGACAGTGCCCGATGGCGTGTCAGATTTATGCTTTGTATCAACGCAGTTCTACAGCCCTGAAACCAACACAAACAGAGAGAGTGCGCTCACTGGAAATTCTGCCAAAGTCTGATGAATGGCAGCCTGTCAAAACTGGCACATATGTACAACAGAAGGCTTACCGGATAACTTTTTATTCATTACAGGTTTGCAGGGAGAGAAAAACGAAAGTTCTAGAAGGATAAAATTGCATTGCAGACTGCAGCACAACCTCTGGATGATGGATGCTCAAAGGGAAACAGACAGTACTTAATAGAGCGCTAACAAAACCACATGTTATCTTTTATCATGACACCCAGCACTGCTTTACTCGCCCTATTAATGGCATCTTATTGAAATTGTGAATTACCCGGGTTCTAGTCCGCTGGCAATTCAACAGCGGATCCGTATACCTTAATTGGGTAATCCGAGAATTGTTATACAGGCCGGCATCGCGGTGGAGTCTATACACTATTCGCGATACTTACAGGGCACCCTATAAAACTGTCTACCACTACCCGGAGTTCAACTCAGCTATTTCATTTTATTCAAAAAACAGCGTGCCGCCATGAATATCCTATACTTGGCCTCTCTTTTGTAAGCATACTTCTGTAAAAAATTCTTCTGCGTTTTTCCAGGCATCCATGGTACGCACCAATCCAGCCAGCCTTCGGTTACCACGGTGCCCTTTTCCCAGAAACGGCACGATTGATCGCAACTCTGCTCTCCACTTAAAAACAAATTGTAATAGAACCCCCTTAAAATCTCAGGCTGACAGGCATGGTTGTGAGCGTGGTTTGCAAAGCAAACCTTTTTTGATATCCTCCCCGGCACCAAGCATTTCCAGCGATTGCGTTACCCGGCAAAGAAAAACCTGTTTTCATCCTGTTTTAACATGGCCTGTCCAGATGCTATTTGCAGGCTTTGGATAAGGGTTTCCAATCCTGCTGTGGGGTATCGTCATGGGGCTGCAGGAATTCCCGCCCCGAAAGCTGGAAAAGTGTCAACACAGGATTTCCCCTCTATGCGCATCCCGCGTATCTTCTCCGCGCAACCACTCTCAGGACTCCGGGACATTGAACTGGGCGAGGCGGCCTCGCGGCACCTGGTGAAAGTCCTGCGCCTGGGCACCGGTCATCCACTCACGCTGTTTGATGGTCGCGGCGGCGAATACAGTGCCAGCTTGGCTACAACCGGCAAACGTGTGCGGGCGTGTATTGATACGTTTCAGGAAGGAGACCGCCAGTCCCCTCTGGGGCTGTCACTGGCCATTGGCATTTCCCGCGGGGAGCGTTTCGACTGGGTGGTGCAGAAGGCGACCGAACTGGGGGCCACTGTACTCCAGCCACTGCTGACCGAACGCTGCGAGGTAAAACTCACCGGTGAGCGCCTGCAGAAAAAATGCACCCACTGGCGCCAGATTGCCATCAGCGCCTGTGAGCAGTGCGGGCGGAATTTGCTGCCGGACATTGCCGAACCGGTGAAACTGGCGCACTATCTGCAGAACCTCGCGCAAGACACCACCCCGGCAGCCAAACTGGTGTTGCACCACCGCACCCGGCTGGACCTGCATCACTGGCAGGCCGAGCACGAAAAGCCCGATTCCGCCCTGTTGCTGGTGGGCCCCGAGGGTGGCCTGTCACAGGCGGAAATTGCCACAGCACTGGCCTGTGACTTTATCCCGCTGCGCCTTGGGCCGCGGGTTATGCGCACAGAGACCGCCCCCATTGCTGCACTCTCCATCCTGCAGTACCTGTGGGGCGATCTGTAAGCAGTGGTATTTTACCGGTGATCAGACCGCTCTCGCGCGGCGCACCGGATCATCGCCCCGGGGATACCGCTACCCTGCGCAGAGTGCCTTGTGCTTTCACAGCCTGCGCCCCTGCGGCGGACAGCTTGGCTATAGGGTCAATATCCGCGAAAATAAAGACCGGCACTACAGGGAAGGAAAATCATGATTAAAGCGATTGTATGGCTTCTGGGCATCGCCATCATCACACTGTCCGTGGCGATTATCGCGCGGCCACATTTGGCGCGCAATCTCAGTGAGCGACTGAATAAAACCGGATACGCCTTTTCCGCCTGGGCCCGGATTCTGGTTGGCCTGATCCTGCTGCTTATTGCCGATACCCGACACTGGTATATTCTGTTCAATGCACTGGGCGTACTGGTACTGCTCAGTGGCGCCTATATGCTGCAGATCGGCTTCGAACGCGGCAAGGCGCTGGCGATCAAACTCTCTCGCGGCAATGAAAATTTCCTGCGCATCAGCGGTATTCTTGGCGTGGTACTGGGCCTGATGCTACTCTCAGCACGCTGATTCCCACAAACTATTATGCCCTCCACAGAATTGGTCATTTTCGATTGCGACGGTGTGCTGGTAGACAGCGAGCATATCGTCTGTCGCATACTGGCCGAAGAGATGAACAAGCTGGGTATGCCCACCAGCGCAGAAGAACTCGACGAACAGTTCAGCGGCCGCCCCGCCGAGGATTGCCTGCTGGAAATCGAAAAGCGCTACGGCGGACCCTTGCCGGATCACTATTTCGGCAATACCGAGCGGCGTATCCGCGAGGCCTTTCACGCAGAGTTACAGCCTGTAGCAGGCATAGAGGGCCTGCTTGACCAGCTTGTGCAGATGGGTTTGCCCAGCTGCGTGGCTTCCTCCGGCTCCCACCAGAAAATGCAATTGACCCTGCGCAAGACCGGGCTCTACGAGTACTTCCAGGGCAGGATTTTCAGTGCCGAGGATGTGTCCCGCGGCAAACCCTGGCCCGAGCTGTTCCTCCACGCGGCGGACACCATGGGGATTGCGCCCGATCACTGCCTGGTGGTGGAGGACTCCATAGCCGGTGTACGGGCTGCCGCCGCGGCTGGGATGCGGGTGGTTGGCTTCGCCCAGCCGGCGCGCGCGCACCTGCTGGAACGGGCTGGCGCACAAGTGATCAACAATATGATGGCTGTGTTGGACTTTATTTAATACTTCGTCAAACCGCAGGAGATGCCCCGGCAACCGCCCTTCTCTGCCCATTCCGCTCCCCCCAAGCGGCACTCCTGCGCACGGGATAATGGCCCTGGCTGTTGTTCTACACTGGAATTGACGTCGAGAAACCGGTATTCCTGTTATGGTGGGCAAATTCCCATCCGTGTGCTATTTCGCCCTGTCGGCAGTGTTCCTCACAGGCTGCCACGACTCCGACAAACAGTATGCACTGCAACCCGTGACCGGGATACAATCGGGGGAAAGTGAACAGGCGGCACGACAGGCAGCCCCTTTTGCCGATGCACTGGTACGCTTTTTACGCGGCAATTCGCGGGAAAGGGGCGACACCTTTATTCTGCGCCTGGAATTCGAGCCGGGAGGCTTTGCCCCGCGCATGGAGACCATCGCCGACCTTGAGGCACTGCTTGTCATCATGCGCGACTTCCCCGATCTGCAAATCGCCATTGAGGGCCATACCGACAATGCCGGTGATCCGAAGAAAAACCTGAATTTGTCCCAGCGCCGCGCCGACTGGGTTCAACACTTTCTGATTGAGCGGGGCATATCCGAAGAGCGGCTGCAAGCCCAGGGCTATGGCGATACAGACCCCATCGCGGATAACAGCAGTAAAACAGGCCAGAAAGAAAACCGGCGCCTGGCGATCCGGGTTTTGAATTTCGACCGGATTCCCAGTCAACTGCCGCGGCGCTGATTTGGTGCAACGGCAAATTGACAGTCGCGCGTTTACCCAGGAAAAAGTTTACCCGGCATCGCTACCGGTGACGTCCTGGGCAAATCCGCCCTCAAGGGGTGGCCTTGATGGAGGCTTCTAGGCGCTTGGCGCCTGGTGCACCCGAAGTCGTACCCAGTACCTGGCGCATCAGCTTTGCGCCCTTGCGCCAGCCAAGAACACTCTGCGCAGTCAGGGTTCCCGAGATCATTGCACCCGCTACGCCACAGCTCATCACATCCTGACCGGTTAAATACAGGCCCTTGAGCCGGGTCTTGGGCCTCAACCAGCGCTGCTCGAAACGGCTTGGATCGTGGTCGAGGCCGTAGATTTCCCCGCGCGGGTAAAAGCAGAAGTACTCCGAGGAAAGCGGGGTTGACAGTTCATAGTAATCAATCTGTCCCCGCAAGTGGGGAAAGTGCTCGAACAGACGTTCCAGCAGACGCTGGCTGAATGCCTCCTTGAGCGCCTCGTACCCATCGCCCCGTTTGCCCCAGGGTTTATCGCGCCACTGGGCAAACCATTCGTAATTGGCCGGCGCCACAATTTCTATCGTGGCCCGCCCCGGATAACGCTGGGTGAACGTGGGATCCTTGGCCGACGGGAAGGATATATAGGTCAGCGGTATCTTCCTGTTGCTGTCCTCGAGAAAATCGCCCATATCCCGTTCATAGTGCTCGCTGGTGTAGAGCCAGTAGTTGGTTTTTGGCAGCTGCAACTCTTCCGCCGTTTTTTCCAGGCCTATGTACAAACAGATATGCGCCATGGAGGGCTTCACGCTGTTCAGACGACGCAGGTAACCCAGGCGCTCGCTGGCACTCTGGGGCAGCAAGCGGGTGAAGGTATTGAAAACGCCGGCACCTGAAATCACCAGCGGAGCCTCGATCTCGGTACCATCCGCCATGCGTACACCGCGCACACGCTGACCGTCCAGGAGAATGGTTTCCACCGCGGCATAGGTGAAGACTTCACCGCCGCCGGCCTGGATTCGGGGAATAATTGTTTCCGCGATCCTGCTGGCCCCACCCACCGGATAATAGCCGCCATACAGGTAGTGCTTGGCAATCAACGCGTGAATAATAAAACTGCTCTGGGCCGGGGGCATGCCATTGTCACCCCATTGACCGGTGAGAATTGCAATCAGTTTTTCATTTTTGGTCAGCGTATTGAGCACTTCGCGGGTGGTTTTGTTCAGCCAGGCCGGATCGCGCAGCTTTCTCCACAGGCGCACCGCCGGTCCACACCAGGAAGGCAGCAGTTTTTCTATCGCCACCCGCCGCATGGACTTGGCCACCGTATTGAGGTACAGCAAATACCGCTCTATCGTTTCCCGCTCATCGGGGAAGTCTTTTACCAGGGTATCCACAAAGGCCCGGCGCCCGGCACGCAAATCGCATTGCATCTTGCCGATACAGATCCGGTCATAGGTGTCGTCCATGGGCGCCCAGTGCAACTGGTGATTGGAAATAAAATCGAAAATCCTGCGGGTCATGGTGGGATGATCGCCCACATCCCCGATATAGTGCACGCCCACATCCCATTCGTAGCCGTTGCGGTCGTAGGCGTGGGTGTACCCCCCCGCTGTATAGTGCTGTTCCAGCACCACAACCTTCTTGCCGGCAGCACTGAGCATGGCCGCGGTGGTCAGGCCGCCGATGCCTGAGCCAATCACCAGGGCATCATAGGGCCCTGCCAGGCGGCTGGTGCGGTAGCGCCGGCCAATACGCAGGCGACTCGGCTTGGGGGCACTGCGTTTCTTATTGCCGGTGTCTGTCATGGTGGCAGCTTCACTTTTGTTGTTATCTCCTCACCATAGCGTGCCGATTGTTGCTATGCAATAAGTTGCATAAGAATAATGGACTTCATCTTGTCTCCAGGAAATTATTTCATATACAATTTAGAACAAAACATATATGGAATATATAAAATGGGTATTGTGAAGATTTCCGACAACCTGCACAATGAGATTCGCAAGGCAAGTGCCATTTGGACCCGCTCAATCAACGCCCAGGCCGAGTACTGGATCAAGATCGGCCTGCTGGCCGAGCTGAATCCGCAGCTGAATTACAATCAGTTGTGCAAAAAGCTGCTACAAACACAACCACTCACCCTGGAAGCGCTGGCCCGTGAATAACATCAGGATCAAAACTGCCCGGGAGCAGGCATTGATGCGCAATGCCGGCAGGCTTTTAAGCCGTGTCTTTGCCTTGCTCGATCAGGTTATCGCACCCGGCATCTCCACGATGGAAATCAATGACCGGGCCGAGGCGTTTATTGTCGGGCAATTGAGGGCACGACCGGCCAGTAAGGGGCAGTACAACTATCCCTACGCGCTTAATACCTCTGTCAATAACGCGGTCTGTCACGGCCTGCCACACCAGTCCCTGTGCTTGCGCACCGGCGATATCCTCAATGTGGATATCACCCTGGAAAAATCCGGTTATATTGCCGACGCCAGTAAGATGTACATGATTGGCCGTGTCACCCCGGGTGCAAAAAAACTGGTGCAGTGCTGCTATAACGCCCTTTGGGCAGGTATCCGTGCGGTCAAACCCGGCGCAACACTGGGGGATATCGGCTGTGCGATACAGAACCATGCAGAGCGCAGGGGATTCAGTGTGGTCCGCGAATACTGCGGTCACGGCATTGGCCGGGAAATGCACGAGGAGCCCCAGGTACTGCACTATGGCCGTGCCGGCAGCGGACTGGTCCTGCGCGAAGGGATGACCTTTACCATTGAACCCATGATCAACCAGGGCAATCGCAAGACCAAAATCAAGAAAGACGGCTGGACAGTGGTTACCCGGGACGGAAAATTATCGGCACAGTGGGAGCATACCCTGCTGGTCACTGACCGTGGCTGTGAAGTACTGACCCTGAGAGAGGAAGAAAAATTTAACAGTCACGCCAGCAGCGAATGAACACCTGCGGGAACGGTTTAATGCAGGGCCTAAAACTACGTGCACGGCTTCCCCGAGTCTGCATTGGAATCCGGATTACCTGTTAATGTAACTTTTCACAGCCCTGGGGCTATTGGGATAGCCTGACTGTACACGCGGCAGTGCTGTTTCAAAACAGAACCCCGTATCACGTCCAGCCCACCATACAACAATACCTGTGCTTGCGCCTACCCGGATTGATGAAAACGCTCCGTTTAGGGAGTATAGGTTTCCCGCTATATCCCTTATCGAAACAAGTTCTGGAGGCCCGGAAGGAGTGCGGATTCCATGGTGTACTGCAAGCAGCTTCGCCAGCCGGTGGGGAACAAAACTTGCTGTCGCCTAAACCCCATTTGAATTGTATTGATTGCAAAAAGCGATATGGAGAACTGTTTTAATTTTGTAATTGACCAGGCAAGTGAACCACTAATTTAATCGCATTTGAAAAATATTTGATACTCGAAAACTTTATGCGACGGATGAAAAATTCCTGTATTTTTTAATCTTTTATATCTAAGCCCAAAACGTCCGCAATAAACTGATTTTCAGACTTGTATCCGCGCGGGCCAAAATTACGGTGTCCTCCGTCACTATTCCAACCACCCAACACTCCAGCTACTGCTTCACCTTCAATATCCATCGTCTTTTCATAAGTATAATAAGAGTACGAATTCCCCTCTTTCTTAATCAGCGCAAAAAAGCAATTTGCCAAAGCTATTGGTTCTGGAAATTTAATGAGCACGGCATCCCTGTCATAGAGAGGCACAACAGTAACTTCACTGGCATAGTCACCATCCACAATCTCAGACGCCGCCTCAATCAATTGGCCAATCTGCCCATTATAGATATCAAAGAAAAAAGCGCCTTCGGATTCAAATACCCATTTGCTGATTAGCTTATGCTGAAAATAATATATTCTTTTGGATGCCGGCAGTTTCCCTTTTTCAACTGCGATCGGTTTGGAGGCATTACTTAATTCTGTTGTGGTGCAGCCACTCAAGATAATTATCAGGGTAAATATATAATTTTTTAAAGCCATTATTTTCATTAATAATTATCCGGAATTGCCTAACAAACACATGATTTTTGTATCATTATCCCGGACATTCCCCAAAAAGCAAAGACCTGCCAATCCAGAAAACAGCCTCTTTACATCATTTATCGACCATTTTTAGTGCTTTAGTGTCACCTGCAAGAAGCCATCACCCGCTGTCCCAGAATTCGAAGTATTCTGTAACCGCAAAATCTGAAATTCTTCAGGGTATATTGACAAAACGCTGCCGTTTTGCCGGTTTTTACAGGCGACAAATAGTAGGCATTGAAAGAAAGGCTGTTTGATATAAAAAATGAAATTGATCAGCTGCCGCTGTGATCGTTGTTCCCCTCCGCATCGCGTACAACCTCCGCCAATATCTTCACTGCCTGCCCCGGCTGTAAACGCTCGGCGCCACGCACGATGACCCGGTCACCACTGGCGAGATCGCCGTGCACGGCGATCCATTCGCCATCGCCACTGCCGATACGCACAGTCAGGCGTTCTGCCTTGTCATCCTTACCCACCCGGTAGACAAAGGTATCGCCATTGCGCAATACCAGCGCGTCCCGCGGTACGGCCAGGATTGCGCGCACCTCCGACAGGGGTACGGCTACCTGTACCGGCATACCCACAATCCAGTCCCACTGTTGCGACGCGCTCCGGGGCAGCTGTACCATCAGCTTGACCCGGCGGGAATTGTCGCTGGCCACGGGCACAAACTGCCGCACCTTGCCAGTGAATACCCGCGCCCTGGCGCGTTCCTCTTCTGAGCGGGATACCACATCGCTGCGCAGGGCAATGGTATCGCCGGCATTGATCAGCGGCAGCGCTGCCAGGGGAATATCTGCCTCCACTTCCAGTTGAGACATATCCAGCGCGCGCAACAGTTCGGAGCCGGTGCGCACATATTCCCCCGCCTGTAATTCCCGGCTTACCACCAAAGCGTCGAATGGTGCATCGATTGTGGTTTTGGAGCCTTCAAAGGCGCGCCTGTCCCGCTCGATCTGCGCGGCCAGCAGGTCCTGTGCCATGGCCTCGCGCTCGGCCTGCTGTTCCTCCAGCGCTGCACGGGAGGTGCTGTTGGTTTCCGCCAGCTTGCTCAGGCGTTGCAAGTGCGCATCCATATAGGTGAGACGGGCCTGTAACTGGGCGATGCGGCTCTCGCTGTTGCGCAACTGCAACCGCCAGTGCGTGGCCTCCAGCTGCGCCAGGCGCTCGCCCTTTTTTACCAGGCTGCCGGGCTCGGCCACAAACTCCAGCACACCATCCAACTGCGAAGAGATGCGCACATCGCGGCGGCTCACCACCTGGCCGGCAGACCATTGGCTCGGCGCCATCTCGCGCGTTTGCGCCCTGTCCACAGTGACCACCACAGCGCCGCGCTGGGCCAGCGCCGGGCCGGCTGCAAGCAGGGACAGAGCCACTGCGGCTAAAAACGGTTTCATCGGGAACTCCTCACGGCCAGTTTCATGCGCAGACGGGTGAATTGCGGCAGGGGCAGTTGTCCGATCTGCAACAGGGCCGGCAATAAAATCAGGGTAAACAGGGTGCTGACCGCCATACCGCCGACAATCACCGCGGCCAGGCCGCGGTAGATCACACTGCCCTCGCCGGGCGCGACCAACAAGGGCAGCATGCCGAATACGCTGGTCAGGGTACTCATAAAAATGGGACGCAGGCGCAAGCGCAGTGCCTGCTCCACCGCCGCCACACGGGTGGCGCCGTTATCTTCCGCGGCGCGTGTCTGGTGCACCAGCAGGATAGCGTTGTTGACCACCAGGCCCAGTAAAATCACAAAGCCGATCATGGTCAACAGATCCAATGGCTGGAAGCTCACCAGGTTCAGCAGTCGCAATGCCAGCACGCCGCCAACCGTGGCGAGAGGTACCGTTAGCAGTACCAGGCCGGCATCGCGCAGGGAGCGGAACAGTGCGCTCATCAACAGGAACAGGATCAGAAGCGCCAGGACAAAATTCTGCGAGAGAGACACCAGTGCCTTATCCAGGTCACTGGCGTTGCCGCCCACCAGGATGCTGCCATCAGCGGGCAGGGCTGCGCGAATCCGCGGCAGCACTTCCGCCTCCAGTTGTGCGCGCACCTCCTCCAGTGACACATCGTCCGGCGGTACGATATTCAAGGTTACGGTACGGCGGCCATCCACCCGGCGCAGACTGCCCGGGCCCACGGTGCGCTCCACGCTGGCGAGCTGGTTCAAAGCCACCACCTCACCGCGCGGGGTAACCAGCGGAGTGTTCTGTAACTGCTCCGGGGTACGCCAGGATTGTGCCTTGAAGATCACATCCAGGCGCCTCTCGCCATCGAAATACTCCCCCACATAGAGACCATTGCCGAGGGTTCGGATCAAACTGCCCATATCCTGGCGGTTCCAGCCCTGCTCCAGCATGGCGCGGTCATTGGGGCGCACCGTCAACTCCGGTTCCGACAGGGACAGACCCGGATTGGTCTGCACCGGCGTACCCGGCATGATCTCTTCCAACACCGCCACACCGCGGGTAGCAGCGCGCATCAGGCCATCTGCATCGCGGGACTGCAGATGCAGGGCGATGCGCCGGTCGCCGCCAAACTGGCCGAACAGGTTGCCGCGCGCGGCAAAGCCCTGGAAGTCGGGAATATCCACCAGGATTTCTTCGCGCAACAGGCGCTCCATCTCCTTGGCCTGCCCCAGATCCTGTACGCGCACCCCCATGGTGCCCCCGTTGGGCCAGGAAATAATGTAATAGTTCTTCAGGGCCGGTTCGCGCTCACCACGCATATAAGGCGCCATGCGCCGGTCCAGCTCATTGACAATTTCCCTTTCAATGGTTTGGGTATTGGTGGACGAAGGAAAATTCATCCACACATCCACCGCGTCCCGTTTGACCGGCGGCAGGTAATCCAGTTTGGGCAGCAGCAGGTAAGTGGCGGCAATAGGCACCATCAGGAAACCGCCGATTACCTGCCAGCGACGCCCGCGGGTGCTGGTCAGCGCCATTACCCGCGCGGTGATTTTTCCCCACACACGCGCCAGACGGTCCTCGCTGGCCACCGGTGGCAGCCACAGCTTGGCTGCGAGCGGCACTATGGCCACGGCCGCCAGCAGGGAGAACACTACAGCCACGGCGATGGTCAGAGCCAGGTCACCGAACACCTGCCCCTCGACACTGTCGAGGAAAAATACCGGCAGGAAGATCGCCACGGTCGTCGCCGTGCTGGCCAGCAGGGCACCCCACACCTGGGATGCGCCCTGTTCCGAGGCTTCCCGGGGCGCGAGCCCTTTTTCCCGCAGGCGCACAATATTTTCCAGCACAACAATAGCGGCATCGAGCACCATGCCGGTGGCAAAGGCGAGACCGGCTAGGGAAATCACATTCACACTGCGCCCGGCGGCAGATAGAATCACAAAGGTGGAGAGCAGCGAGATAGGGATGGTGGCGGCCACAATCAAGGTCGCGCCCATGCGCCGCATAAACCACCAGAGTACGCCCACTGCCAGCAGCACGCCCAGTACCAGATTGCCGCCGAGCAGGTTCAGGGCACGGTAGACAAAAACCGAGGCGTCGAAGGACTGCACCAGTACCAGCTGCTCGGCCTTCAACTTGGTGGTATTCAGCTCGGCGACTTTCTGTTTTACCCGCTCCAGGGTAGCGAGCATATTGGCGTCATTGGTGCGATTGATTCGCATGGACACCGCCGGGTTGCCGTTTTGTGTGGTCACCCCGCGGGATTCGGACTGGCCCACGTGCACTTCGGCGATATCGCCGAGACGCACCGGCTGGCCATCGCGCCACTCCAGCACCAGTTCGGATAACTCATCGGGCTGGTACTCGCCCACAAAACGCAGGGTATAGCGGCGTCGCCCCACATCCGTAAAGCCACCGGAGACATCCCGCGCAGAGGCCAGCTGGCGGCTGATCGCCGGTAACTGGATACCCAGTTCCGCCGCTTTCCAGGGATCGAAAATCACCTGTAATTCTTCCTGCGCAGCACGGCCGGACTGGGCCTGTACACTGGCAACGCCGGGTACGGACTCCAGTTCCGGGCGCAACATATCCTCGATCAGGCCGGCGTAATCATCCAGGTGATTGGGATTGCCGGGCAGTTTCTGCAAAAAGAAGTAGGTGAGCGCGGTGGCATCGCCCCCCCAGCCACCGAGCATCACCCGCGGCGGCTCCGCATCCCGCGGCAGCGGTGGCAGGCTGCTCATGCGGTTGATTACATCAATCAGCACCTTGTCCATATCGGTGCTCATGCTGAATTCCAGGTTTACCGAGGCACCACCCCGACCGGCGTTCACCTGCATCCTCTCCAGGCCGGCGAGGCCCTGCAGTACCGATTCTATCGGCTCGACAATTTCCGCCTCCACTTCCTTGGGCGCCGCGGCGCGCCAGCTGGCCTGGATGGTAATACGCGGATTTTCAATATCGGGGAAAAGTTGCACCGGCAGGCGGCCGGCGAGAAAGACACCCAGCAAGACGGCCAATACGACGGCCACACCGGCGGCGGCGGGATTGTTCAGCGCAGCCCTCGTCAGTGCCATTCCTGTGACCCTTTTTTGTTATTGGCCGCAAAGGCTAATGCGTGAATAAGTGCAGACAAGGGCTTTGCGGCTAATCGCCCGGAATTATCGGTCAAGTCATCGATAACATGGTGACTGCACTGCGCCTGGGCTACAAAAAGTGCTGCACCTTGCTTTTATAACTGCGACTCATTTTCAGGCACTCACCATTCTCCAGGACCAGATGGTATTCACCGTTAATGTGTGCGCGAATTTCCCGCACGCGGCTCAGGTTTACAATCGTGGAGCGGTGGATACGCTGGAACCATGTTGGGTCCAGCTGCTGTTCCAGTTCTTTCATGGTAATGCGCATCACGTGGGTTTCACCGCAAGCGTGCACGCACATGTAGTCCCCGGCGGCATCAATCCAGTCGATCTCGCGCGCCGGCACCAGGGTGATCTTGCCGGAATCCTTCACCGCGATCTTATCCGGATAGGCGCTGCCGGCGATCTGACCACTCGCCAGCTTCTGCTCCAGCACTTCGGGAGATTGCCTGGTCAAATCCGCCACCGCCTCCAGCAGCTGCTCGCGCTGCTGGGCGATATCCGCCGTGGCAATTTTTTCCTGCACGCGGCTCAGTGCCAATTCCAGGCGCTCCTCCTCAATGGGTTTTAACACATAGTCCACAGCATTGATTTCGAAGGCCTTCACCGCATACTGATCGTAAGCGGTCACGAACACCACCTGCGGCAGCTGTTCCATGGGAATCTGCTGCACCAGCTGCAAACCGTTGATCCCCGGCATCTGAATATCCACAAAAGCCACATCCGGTTTCAGTGTGAGGATCTGCTCCAGGGCCTCGCGCCCATTGCTACACTCAGCGATCACCTCTACACCGGGCATCTGCGCCAGGCGCAGGCGCAACCCGCGCCGCGCCAGGGGCTCGTCGTCGACAATAATTGCGCTCAGGCTTTCATCAGCTGCACTCATCTCACTATTCCTGTTCATAGGGGATGCGTATATTCACCGACAGACCGCCTCCGGGCTGGTTGCCGAAACGCACTCTCTGATCGTCTCCATACAGTGCCCGCAGGCGCTCACAGGTGTTGCGAATACCCACGCCACCGCCCTTGCCGGTCCGGCGCAGTGCCTCCTCCGACATACCGGGGCCATTGTCGCTGACTTCCAGTAATAGCTCCCCGGCAAAAACCCGCGCTTTGATACTGATCTCACCGCCCCACTCCAGCTGCGAAATCCCGTACTTGATCGCGTTTTCCACCAATGGCTGCAGCAGCAGACTCGGCACCAGGGCGCGGGGCGATTCCCCCTGCAACTCCAGGCGCACACCCAAGCGGTCGCCAAAGCGCACCTTTTCGATATCCAGGTAGAGCATCAGCGCCTCTACTTCCTTGGCCAGGGTAACCTTCTGCATAGGGTCATTGTCCAGGGAGTGGCGCAGAAACTGGGACAGGCGCGTCACCATCGTGTTGGCGGTGCGCCCTTCGCTATCGAGGATCAGTGTGGAAATGGCGTTCAGGGTGTTAAACAGAAAATGGGGATTCAACTGGTAGCGCAGCATTTTCAACTGGGCCTGGTGCGCCATCGCCTCCGCGCGCAGGGCCTTGGCCTGCTGGGTCTGGGAAGCACGGTAATACTTGATGCCGTAATAGAGTGCCGCCCAGGTAGTGAGAATCAGGACCGAATAGGAAAACCAATAGGTGGCCAGCACCGCCGGATGCTCTTCACTCTTATTGCCATACAGCCACAGGGAACCCGTGAACTTGATCGCCGCCCACACCGCCGCCACCACCAGCACTAGTAGCAGAGAGCCCAGAAAGCGGGTGGTCGGTGGCCTGCTCCAGAGACGCCGGAAACCCGCGTGCATGGCCTCGCTCAGGAGCACCCCGGTGACCGTGGCTACAGCGATATATCCCGTGTGTAACCAGTGGTCCTGAACCCAGAAAAAGCTGCCCACAAACGTCAGCAGGGTATAGCCGCCCCAACCGCTGAACTGCAGGGCCCAGTACTTGGACCGGTGGCTGGACAGGCACTGTGAAAGCCACTGGAATGCTTTGTTTCCCATAATCTCCCGCTGGCATGAAAAAAGACGTCGATTTGACACCGTAGTATAGGTTCATACTAAATGGCACTGATCGCCGGCGAAACACCACCCGGCGCAGCACAGGGACAAACTGCCGCATGGCATTCTGGCTATTCAAATCCGAACCCGACGAATACAGCCTGCAGGACCTCGCCGCCGAGCCAGGTGGCTGCGGCCGCTGGGATGGTATTCGTAACTACCAGGCTCGCAACTTTTTGCGTGACCAGGTCTCACCAGGCGATGAAGTGCTGTTTTACCACAGCGCCTGCAAGGTACCCGCGGTGGTAGGCACCGCCGAGGTGACCCGCGCTGCCTATCCGGACCCGGCCCAGTTCGACCCGGACAGTCAATACTTCGATCCCAAGGCAAGCGCGGATGAGCCGCGCTGGCACTGCGTCGATTTAAGCTGGCGCAGTGAATTTGCACGGCCGGTTCCCCTGGCTGAAATCAAGCAGACCTCTGAACTTGAAAACATGATGCTGGTTAAGCAGGGACGATTATCAATACAACCTGTGGCGGTCGAGGAGTGGCACACCATAGTGCGCTTGGGGGAAAGGTAACCGGGACCGATACAAGGCCCCGGTTTTATAGAAGAAGCAGAGTCTTAACAGGCTATGACTTTTTATCTTGCGAAGCACTGCGTCCAACGCTATACCAATTCAGCTTGCGGGTGAGCACCATGGTGCAGCCGAGAACCCCGAACACCAACAGCGATCCCATTAATAAGGCATAGTCCTCGGCGCTGAGCAATCCGTAAAGAAGGCCGTAAAGCGCTGCCAGCAGCAAGGCAAAGCCCAACCCCCGGCGCCAGCTGTGCAGTACTGAGCTGGTATAGAAGCCAATCAGTCCCACACATGCCGCTGCCGACAATACATAGGCTTTTGCAAAAGCGATATGCTCAGACAGTGACAGTAACAGCAGGTAAAACAAGGCTAATGCCAACCCCACCAGCGCATACTGTACCGGGTGTACCGCCAGGCGCTTGAGGATTTCAAACAAGAAGAAGGTGGCGAATGTCAGGGCTAAAAACAACAGTGCGTACTTGATCGCGCGATCAGTTTTCAGGTATTGATTCACCGGATCAAGGAAGCTGACTCCAAAGCTGCGTTGTAACAGCGCTTGACACTCACTGCTATAACCACACTGCTGCAACACCTCCTCCAGGTTGGTGGCGAAGAAGCTGGTCTGCCACTCTGCGGTAAAACCGCTTGTATCCACCTGGCGACGATTGGGCAAAAATTCTCCGAAGAAGCTTGGATGGGGCCAGTCGCCACTCAGCATCACCTGGCTGTCGCGGCCAACCGGGACCAAGCGCAGATGCTCTGTGCCCTGCAGTTTCAGGTCGAAAGCAAACTCCAGAGGTTGCCCTCCCTCGCGATCCAATGCTGGCAGCTTTGCATGTATCCCGCTACCAACAATCGGTGCCCCGCTACCCGGCGCAAATGGCAGGGTCTGGCCATTCAGTTGCAGCTGTAAACCATTGCGAATACCCCGGATATCACTGATCCCCACGGAAAGGAACGGAACCCCGAGCCGATATGTATCCAAATCATCTCCCAACCCCAACCGCGGCGGTATCTGAAACATACCGCTCACTTTGCTATCGCTGTGGTAGAGAAGCGCTTCATAAATACCCCTGGCGCGACGCTCGGTAGTCATATCAGCATCAAAAGCAAAACGCTCGGGCAGGAAATACAGGTGTCCACTCACCTCGCGCTCCTCTTCGTAGCGCTTGCCGGTTTGCTCATTGGTCTTCCACTGCTTAACGGTTTTTACGTAAGGCTGCACCAGAATGGGCCCGAGGATCTGCTGGCTGTAACTGGAGCTGCGTGCAATATCCTGCAGCACACCCCGCTGGTATTGCTGTCGCTCATCGATCATTCCCCCAATCATATGCAGGGGTATCAGTAGCAGCAGAATGAGAAGGGCGATTGCACCCAATTTAAAAGCCAGGACCCGGTTCATGCTTCAGACCTCACTGTCGAATTTCGATACAGTAAGTCTGAAGAGTGAATATGGGATGCTTGTGGAGAGAGCATGGAGACTGTATGGCGATTGTGTGTAAACCAGTAGGCACCTGCACTCAGGCACTCGGCAGATTCAGGCGCACCTCCACACCGCCTTCCACATTGCTGACAGACAGAGCACCACCATGCAGCCCGGCCACCTCCTGCACAAAGTTGAGGCCAAGACCGGTACTTTTACGCCCGCTGCCTGGCCGGGGTAAGGAGTAGAAGCGCTCGGTCAAACGCTCCAGAGCGTAGTCGGGAATCGCCTCTCCCTGATTGAACAGGCACAATTCGATATGCGCCTGTTTGCGCTTGGCGGTAAAGCGAATCAACCCCTCTTGCGGGGTGAAATCCAGGGCATTATCCAGTAAGTTGGCCAGTGCCTGGCGCAACAGGAAACGCTCTCCATAAAGCTCTAATGCGTGATCAAATACAACCTCAAGCTTCAACCCTGCAGCAGTAATACGCGATTGCTGGGCTTCTAACAACTCCTCCAGCAAAAAGGCCAGTGGCACCGCTTCCTGTTCCTCCAGGCCGTGGCGTTGCTCCACTTGGGCCAGGTGCAAAAGCCGCTCGCTCAACTGCTGCAGGCGCCCGGCTTCCTGCTGGATATTGCTTACAAAGCGCTGCCGCTGCGCCTTTGGCATTTCTCCATCCAGTAATTCAGCAGCACCGCGAATGGCTGCCAAAGGACTTTTTAATTCATGGGTCAGGGTATGCACATAGCGCTCCACATAATCCTTGCCCTCGAGCTCAACGCGCATATGCTCAACCGCACTGGCCAGCTGCCCCAGTTCGCCACCGGGTAGCCGCGGCAGCTCGGCGCGACGACCCGCACTGACAGCCTGTGCATAGCGGGTCAGTTTACCCAGGGCGCTGCTGAGCCACCAGGACAGCAGCGCGCCGACCAGCAGACCGAGGGCGATCAATCCCACACCAAACCAGCGCAGGCGCCGCTGCGATCGCTCGATATAGGGTTGCAGGGTGCGGTTGGGCTTGGCTACCGAGACGACACCGATGATCTGCTCGCCATCAAGGATCGGGGCTGCCACATACATCACCGAGGATTCCGGATTATCCGGGTCTTCGCGGGTAGTGCGCGCGCCATAGTCTCCGCGCAGGGTCAGGTAAACATCGTTCCAGCGCGAGTAGTCCTGGCCCAGCGCCCGGCCGCTGGAATCCAGCAGGACCCTGCCGGAAGCATCGGTGACATAGATGCGGTGGTTGACGGCGCGCTTGGTCAATCCCCAGATATTCGCCTGCGGCTGGCGCCGGCCATAGGCTTCGAGCAACTCGGGCAAATGGCTCTGGGCCAGGTGACCGGCCTTGACCTCCTCGCGCAGAATCTCCGCCAACAGGTTGGCGGTGTCCACCAGGGTTTCCTCGGTGGACTGGCGCACACCGGGTCGGATTTCATCTGTCACGGTACTCAGCACGAACCAGCCGGCCAGGCCAACGAACAGGAAATAGACCGCAAAGATGCGGATGCCCAGTGGCATCTCAGCGCGCCGGGGAACAACTGTAACCCAGTCCGCGGTGCGTCTGGATCGGTTTGGCAACAGGGGACACCACCCGCAATTTGGCGCGTAATCCCTTGATATGGCTGTCGATATTGCGCTCGTAACCGGCCTCCGCAGCCACCCCCAGGGCGTCCAGCAGTTGCTCGCGGGAGAATACCCGCCCGGGTTGGCCCAGCAGGGTCTCGAGCAGGCGGAATTCGTGGCGGGTCAGGGGCAGCAACTGGCCATGGAAATGAATCTGGTAGCACAGCAGATCGATGCGAAACGGCCCCAGGGGCACCTCCGCAGTGGGCTTGTCGGTGTGCGGTGCCATGCGCCTGAGGATGACCTTGACCCGCGCCGCCAGCTCGCGCGGACTGAAGGGCTTTACCACATAGTCGTCGGCGCCGATCTCCAGACCCACCACCCGGTCTATCTCCGCGTTGCGTGCGGTGAGAAAGATAACCGGCACCTCGGAAAAACGTCGCAGGCGCTTGCAGGCCTCAAAGCCGCTGATATCCGGCAGCCCGACATCCAGGATGACCAGGTCAAACGGTTCGCGCTCGAGCAGCGCCAGCGCTTCAGCGGCCACGGTCAGCCAGTGGGTGGCAAAGCCCTCGGCCTGCAGGGCGTAAATCAGGGTGTCGGCGATTGCGGCTTCGTCTTCGACGATCAGTATTTTTGACATGGGACCCCGCGCTCAAACACTCCCGGTTTTTTACAGGCGCTGTACCCCCTCACCTGGCGCACAGTACCCAGGGTCACACCCAATCCCAAAGCCGTACCCCGGGCACCTCACACAAAGTCTGCAATGTCTTCCAGCGGCTTCTTGTCGATTGCCGGCACCTCGGCCCCCTCCGCCGGCAGCCCGGCCACCAGCAGCATATAGGGCTTTTCCGTGGCGGGGCGGGCGAGGATATCATTGAGAAACTTCATCGGGCTGGGAGTGTGGGTCAAGGTGGCCACGCCGGCATCGTGCAGGGCCGCAATTAACATCCCTGTGGCAATACCCACCGATTCCGCCGTGTAATAGTTCTTCCGGCGCGCACCGCAAGCATCACTGGAAAACTTTTTCAGGAATATCGCAATCAGGTAGGGGGCTGACTCCAGGAAAGGTTTGTGGGCATCGGTACCCAGGGGCTCCAGGGCATTGAGCCACTCCTCCGAGGCGCGGCGCTGGTAGAACTCGCGCTCCTCCTCCTCCGCGGCCAGGCGGATACGGCGCTTGATGTCGGCGCTCTCCACCACCACGAAGTGCCAGGGCTGCATATTGGCACCACTGGGCGCGCTGCCCGCCGCACACAACGCATGCTCAATCACGGCACGGGGCACCGGCCTGCTGGAGAAATCCCGCACCGAGCGACGCCGGCGCATCAATTGGTAAAACGCAGCGGCACGGCGGCACATTTCCGCTTCATCCAGTTGCGTGAAATCCAATGGCCGAAAGGATTTTTCTGTACTCATAGGCCCCCCTAAACAACACCCTTGGCGCGGGCGATCAACAGGCTGAGCAGGGACAGCAGTGTCAATACCACCAGGATAACCAACAGCAGCAGCCAGGGGCGAAACGGGCGGCGATCAACCCGGTTGACGCCGCTGTTGAGGTACTGCTCAACCCGGGCCTGGTCCTCGTCGGACAGCTTTTTCGGTGGAGTATCGGACATGGGTACTTTCCCGCATTCTTATTGCGCCCCGATTGTAGGGGAAAGCCACCGGCGACTCTAGCAAAAAGCCCCGCGTTGCGGGGCGTTCCGGCCGGCGTTTGGCAGCACCTAGAACAGCGCCTCCTCCATATCCATCAGGGCTGCGCTGCCGGCATTGACGCTGGCAGCCAAACCCTGGGTACGCGGTAGCAGGCGGGCAAAATAGAAGCGCGCGGTTTTCACCTGGGCGCGGTAAAAACTGTCCTCCTCCTGCCTGGCCTGCGCCACGGAAACCACTTTCGCCCACATAAAGGCGTAGGCCACATAGCCGAACAGGTGCAGGTATTCCACCGAAGCCGCACCCGGTGCGCAGGGGTCTTCCCGGGTGGCCGCAATCATGTTCCCGGTGGCTTCACGCAGGCGCTGCAACGCCGCCGCAAGGGGCTGGATAAACTCCGCCATTGCCTCGCAATCCACCTCGCTATCGATAAAATTCTGCACATCCGTCGCAAACACCTCGAACAGCGCGCCGCCATTGGCAACGGTCTTGCGGCCCACCAGGTCCAGGGCCTGGATGCCGTTGGTGCCCTCGTAGATCTGGGTAATACGCACATCGCGCACCAGTTGCTCCTGGCCCCACTCGCGGATATAGCCATGGCCGCCCAGCACCTGCTGGCCGAGCACGGTGCAGTCGAGACCCATATCGGTGGTAAAGGCTTTGGCTACCGGCGTCAGCAGGGCCACCATGGCCTCGGCATTTTTTCTGGCGTCACCCTCGCCAAACTTGGCGATGTCCAGCCACTGGGCCACATAGGTGGAGAGGGCGCGACCGCCACCCACCAGGGCTTTCTGGGTCAGCAGCATCCGGCGCACATCCGGGTGCACAATAATCGGATCAGCCACTTGCCCGGGTTGTTGGGCACCGGCGGGCGAGCGGCTCTGGATACGCTCGCGGGCATACGCCAGGGCATTCTGGTAGGAGCGCTCAGAGGCACCGAGCCCCTGGATACCCACCCCCAGGCGCTCGTAGTTCATCATGGTGAACATGGCCGCGAGCCCCTTGTTCACCTCGCCCACCAGCCAGCCCTGGGCGCCATCGAAGTTCATCGCGCAGGTGGCGGAGGCTTTGATGCCCATCTTGTGCTCGATAGAGCCGCAACGCACATTGTTGCTCCCACCGACGCTGCCATCCTCGTTCACTGTGTATTTCGGCACCAGAAAAAGGGAGATGCCTCTGGGGCCCTTGGGCGCGTCCGGCAGCTTGGCCAGCACCAGGTGAATAATATTTTCGGACAGATCCTGGTCGCCGCCGGTAATAAAAATCTTGCTGCCGGTTATGCAATAGCTGCCATCCTCGCAGGGCTCGGCCCTGGTGCGGATAATACCCAGGTCGGTGCCCGCGTGGGGCTCGGTCAGGTCCATAGCACCGGCCCAGGTGCCCTCGTACATCCTGGGCAGATATTTCCGCTTCAGCGTTTCGCTGGCATGGGCGTCGATCGCCAGGCAGGCGCCATTGGTCAATACCGGGTAGAGGGCAAAGGAGATATTCGCCGCATTGAGCATTTCCTCGACCTGGGCACCCAGCATCTTCGGCATCCCCATGCCGCCGTATTCGGGATTGCCCAGCAGTGCGCCCCAGCCACCCGCGCAAAACGTGGCATAGGCCTCCTTAAAGCCCGCCGGTGTGGTCACCTCACCATCACGCCAGTGGCAACCCTCCTCGTCGCCGCTGCGGTTGATCGGGTCCAGGGTATTGGCGGCCAGCTTGGCCATTTCCTCGAGAATCGCGTCGGCGGTCTCGCGATCCACGACCCCGGACAGTTGGGGCAGTTCCGCCCAGAGTTTTTCCGCGGCAAATACCTCGTGCAACAGGAAGTGCATCTCCCGCAGTGGTGCCTTGTAGTCGGCCATGCTCCCGGTCCTCATTCCAGTGTTTCAAACGCTTGTTTGAATCTAGGTCTGCAGGCGTTCAAAGTCAACCGGTTTGGAATCCCGCGAGCCCCTGTGGAGCCGTGGATCAGGCGGGCAGCAGCGGGCGGATATCCAGATGTCGGGCCGCCTCGCGGTAATCCCGTGTCTCGCTGTGGGGCACCACGCCGAGCAGGGACGCCGGCAGCAGCGCTTCCAGAGTGGCGAGGTTCTCCTCTGCGCGTGCCATCCCCTCGCGGGCAAAGTTGGCCACCCAGCCAGCCAGCGGCAGGCCGTCGCGGCAGATGGCTTCGGCGCTCAGCAGGGCGTGGTTGATGCAGCCGAGCCGCATCCCCACCACCAGGATCACCGGGGTATTCAACTCCCGTGGCAGCTGCGACAGGAGGACCCTGGGCCCCAGCGGCGTGCGCCAGCCACCGGCGCCCTCGATCAGTACCAGGTCGGCACCGGCGGACATCACACCGCGACAGATGCCGGCCATACGCGACACGCTCAACTGCTTGCCCGCTTCAATGGCGGCAATATGAGGGGCGATGGGGGGTTCCAGGGCAAATGGATTCACCTGCTGGTAGTCCAGTTCCAGGGTCATGGCCCCCTGCAGCAGCAAGGCATCTCCGTTGCGCAGTCCAGCTTCGGTACGCGCGCAGCCAGAGGCCACGGGCTTTACCGCCGCGGTCTGAAGGCCCGCATTCGCGGCTGCGGTGAGCAGGGCTGCGCTCACAAAGGTCTTGCCCACTTCGGTATCGGTACCGGCAACAAAATAGGTTCTGCCCAAGGCCTTCGCCTCCCCTGACCAAGAATATGCACATTTTTTCTTATAGTGGCTTTTCACGCCACCAACTTGATGGTAATTTATCCATGTAGCGCAAATTTTGAACAATTCAAACCGGGTACTGATAACAAAGACACGGGGTTGCGCTGACAAAATAACCCCCTTTTAAATGGGGAAACTGTTCTGCAGGGACGCGGTAACTCCAGAAATAACTGAAAATACTCAAACAGCTTAAGACCATGCGATACCTGACCATTGCCCTGCTGCTGGCGGTGCCCCTGCTCGCCTCAGCGAAAGTGACCCCTGTCGACCATGTTGTAGTGTACAAATCCAAGAAGCTGATGCAGCTGATGCGCAACGGCCGGGTGGTGAAAAGCTACACCGTTTCCTTCGGCGATAACCCCAGGGGACACAAGGTCCGCCAGGGGGATGAGCGCACCCCCGAGGGCCGCTACACCCTGGACTGGAAGAACCCCAACAGCCGCTTTTACCGCTCCATCCACGTGTCTTACCCGAATAAACAGGACCGCGCACGCGCAGCCAGGCTGGGGGTCAACCCCGGCGGCGATATCATGGTCCACGGCATCAAACCGGAGTGGTCCCATATGGAGAGACACCTGCGCCGCAACAACTGGACCGACGGCTGTATCGCAGTGGCCTCGAACCGGGAGATGGACGAGATCTGGGCCCTGGTCAAGACACCCACGCCCATCGATATCTACCCCTGATCGCCCCCCCGCGCAAGCTTCAGGTAAATGACCTCGTAGCTCACCGGCAGCCCCCGGGGCTGCCTGAGGCTCTCATAGGCCACACCCAGGCGCTGCAGTCTGGCGCGCCCGGTCATTCCCCGCCTGGCGGCGCGGTTGATATTGTGCGCCCCCACCCCTTTCAACTCCTGCATCAGCCGGCGCAGGCTGTCGAAGTACAACAGGCGCTGCTCCCGCCGCACCTCTCCCTGCAACCCGCCATGCCGCACGGCATCGCGCCAATCGGCCAGGGGCAGAAAGCGGTTGACGTGTACACCGGTGTCCACCCGGGCCCAACTATTGCGCAGTTCCGCCAGGGTGCCGGGTCCCAGCGTGGCCACCAGGCAATGGCCCTGCGGCGCCAGCACTCTGCCGAATTCCGCAAACAACTGCGGCAGCCGGTAGCACCATTGCAGCGCCAAACTGGAAAACACCAGATCCACACTGCCGTCTGCAAGGGGCAGCTGCTCCGCATCCGCGGCGATATAACCGCCCGCGTGCGGCCGCTCACTGCGCGCGAAGCGCAGCATGGCCTCGGCCAGATCCAAAGCGACAATATGTGCTTGCGGAAAGTGCTGGCGCAACAGTGTGGTGCCAAAACCAGTACCACTGCCCAAATCGACAATGGTGCGCGGCACCCAGTGATACTCTGCCATGTTCGCCAGCTGGCGGCACACCGCCCGCTGCAGGTGGGCACAATCGTCATAGCTGCCGGCGGCACGACCGAAAGAGCGCGCCACCGCGGACTTGTCGAAGGGCGCCGCTCCCGGGGCACCAGGAGAAGACAGGCCATGCACAAACTGCCGCAACTGCCCGGCCACCTGGCCCGGCTGCGACAGGTGCGGCTTGTGACCGCAACCCGCCATTACCACCACCGGGGCACCACTGGCCCGGATTTCCTCCACCGCCGCTCGGGGCACCAGGGCATCATTCCTGCCAAACAGGTACAGGGCCGGAATTGCCAGGTCCTGCAATAGCGCGCGATTATCCAGTTCGGCCAGGCAATCCAGGGACTGCAACCAGGCCTCCGGGTGGATATCGGGCCTGCGCCCCCTGAGGTGTTTGAGCAGGGCGCGCATGGCTTTGTCACCCTGGGACTGCAGGCCACAAAAGCGCTCCCAGGTGCCGTGGGGGTCTCGCTCAAAGGCCGCGCGAAAACTCTCAAAGGTACACCGCGGCATACCCGGCCAGTTATCCCGCGCCACGAAACAGGCATTGGCAGAGATAGTGATCATCCCGCGGATTTTTTTCTGTCCCGGCCTGGCTGCCAAGCGCAAAGCCAGCATACCGCCGAGGGAATGTCCCACCAACACACAGTTTCGTGGCAGTGACTGGTAGAGCTGTTGTAAAAGGGCTTCCTCCTGCGGCCAGGGCTCGGCACTGCGCTCGCCAAAACCCGGCAGGCCGATACAGTAAAGGGGCAGCTCCAGCTGTTCGCGCACAGCCGCAAGCAGCGGCTGCCACGGATGCGAATCCCCATCCCAGCCGTGCAGAAACACCAGGTTTTCAACCTGGCTCACCGGCACACCGCGTGATTTTCCCGCAGCACTGCGCTAAGGGCATCGAGTAGCGCATCAATCTGGCAGTGGCTGTGGCAGGCACTCAGGGTAATACGCAGGCGGGCGGTGCCCGCGGGCACCGTGGGCGGGCGTATGGCACCCACCATAAAACCGCGCCGTTCCAACGCCGCTGACACCGTCATAACGGTTTCTGCACAGCCGATCGGCAGTGGCTGGATAGCGCCGGGAGCGTCTGTCAGGGGTAACTGCTGCTGGGCGGCACGCCGGCGGAAATACGCAATATTTTCCTCCAGTCGCCGGGCCAGTTGGGGCTCGCTGCGCATCAGATCAATGGCGGCGACACAACCGGCGGCCACCGCCGGCGGCATGCCGGTGGTATAGATATAGGGGCGGGCAAACTGCACCAGGTAATCAATCAGTGTGCGGGAACCGGCCACAAAGGCCCCGGCATTACCGGCGGCCTTGCCCAGGGTGCCCATAATGGCCTGCACTTCAGACTGGCCGAGGCCCACCGCAGCGCAGCTGCCCGCCAGGGGCCATTGTTCACTGCCCATCACCCCGAATCCGTGCGCTTCATCCACCATCAACCAGGCACCATATGCCCGGCACAGGCCGGCAATTTCCGCCATTGGCGCGAGGTCGCCATCCATGCTGTACACACCATCCACCGCCACCAGGGTATTGCCACCGCGCCCGGCGGCGCGCTGTAACTGGCGATGCAGTCCCTCCAGGTCATTGTGTGGAAAACGCAGGCTGTAGGCACCGCACAGGCGCGCACCATCAATCAGGGAAGCGTGGTTGAACTTGTCGGAAATGATATTATCGGCGCGCCCCAACAGTGCACAGAGTGTACCCAGGTTGGCCATATAGCCACTGGAAAACACCAGCGCCGCCTCGCGCCCGGTGACTTCGGCGAGTTTGTGTTGCAACTGCTGGTGGATCTGCAAGTGGCCGTTGACCAGGTGGGAAGCGGTGGCGCCGGTGCCCAGTTCGGCACCGGTCTGCTGGGCACGGATAACTTCGGGACGGGTTGCCAGCCCCAGGTAATCGTTACTGCAGAAGGCGAGCAGTTCGCGACCATTCACCCTGGCCAGGGGGCCCGGCACCGAATCCAGGGTTTTGACTTCCCGATAGAGATTGTGCCGGCACCGCGCATCGAGACGCTGGCGCAGGGTTTGATCCAGGGTCATTTAGCCGCGTCGTAGAAAAACGCATCATGTTGCCGCTCGCTGATTTGAGCACTCAACTCCGCTTCCACCTCAGACTCATCGCTGTACTGACGGTATTCCTCCGGCTGAATTCCCAGGCGGCTGAACAGCTGCATATCCCTGTTGGCTTCGGGGTTGGCGGTGGTCAGCAGTTTTTCCCCATAGAAAATAGAGTTGGCTCCGGCCAGGAAGGCCATTGACTGCATCTCGTCGCTCATCTGTTCGCGTCCCGCCGACAGGCGCACATGGGACCTTGGCATCATGATTCTGGCCACGGCGATACAGCGAATAAACTCGAAGGGGTCCAGGTCTTTCTGTTTTTCCAGGGGGGTACCGGCCACCCGTACCAGCATATTGATCGGCACCGACTCCGGGTGTTCGGGCAGGTTGGCCAGCTGCATCAGCAGACCGGCGCGATCCCTGTCGCCCTCGCCCATGCCGACAATACCACCGGCACAGACTTTCATACCGGCTGCGCGCACCCGGCCCAGGGTCTCCAGACGATCCCGATAGGTGCGGGTGGTGATGATCTCGCCATAATATTCTGGCGAGGTATCCAGATTGTGGTTGTAGTAATCCAGTCCTGCATCGGCCAGTGCCTGGGCCTGCTCATCGCTCAGCATACCCAGGGTCATACAGGTTTCCATACCCAGCGCTTTCACATCGCGCACCATCTGAGTGATATAGGGCATGTCTTTTTTCTTGGGCGAACGCCAGGCTGCACCCATGCAAAAGCGGGTGGCACCACCGGCCTTGGCCGCGCGGGCCTCTTCCAGCACCTTCTCCACCTGCATCAGCGTTTCCCGCGCAAGGCCGGTATCGTAGCGGGCACTTTGCGGGCAGTAGGCGCAGTCTTCCGGGCAGGCGCCGGTCTTGATGGAACAGAGGGTGCTCACCTGCACCCGGTTGGCATCAAAGTGTACCCTGTGCACCTGCTGAGCGGTGAACATCAGATCGCTAAACGGCATCGCGAACAGATCCAGAACCTGCTGACGGGTCCAATCGTGGCGAATCTCGGCGGCGGGCATTTGCTGAGCGGCGGTCACAGGGCTTACTCTCTCTGTTGCTGGCATGATGTGTGCTGGTGCGATCCGCACGGGACCGGTCGGCAGGCTCTAATGCCACTGGCGCACACGACCGGACAAGCTGGCCAGTTTAGCCGCGGCCCAATCGCTGTCAACTCAATTGCCTGATTATGGTTTACCACTCTTTATCCGCTCTGCTCTCACACAACCTGGCACAGTGCCTGTTGTGTGGAGACAGAGCGGGTGAGAGCGGCCTCTGCACGCCCTGTGCAGCGGAGCTGCCCCGGCTGGGCAATGCCTGTGAAACCTGTGCCCAGCCCCTGCCCTCCGCCGCACGGTATTGCCCCGACTGCCTCCGGCAGCCGCCCCATCTCTCGGGCGTGCGGGCGGCCTGGCAGTACGCCTATCCTGTGAACCAACTGATCCAGCGCTTTAAATACCGCGGCGATCTGGCCGCCGGCCACAGCCTCGTGCAACTGGCGGCACAGGTGATGGAGCCCGCAGCTGAGCGCCCGGACCTGCTCGCCCCTATCCCCCTGCACTGGCGTCGCTACTGGCGGCGGGGATACAACCAGGCGCAGCTGATTGCCGCGGGGCTGGGGCGGCACTGGCAATTGCCGGTACGCCCGCGCCTGCTGCGCAAGGTTGTCGCCACCCAGACCCAGTCGCAGTTGCGGCGCCCCCAGCGCCTGCGCAATTTGCTGCAGAGTTTCGCCCTGCGCGAAAATGTCGGGGGCTGCCATGTGGGGCTGGTGGACGATGTACTGACCACCGGCGCCACCCTGGAGGCAGCGGCACAAAAACTGCTGCTTGCCGGGGCTGGGAAGGTCAGCGCCTTCGTTTTGGCCAGAACACCCTGACTCTTCGGCGCGACCACAGATGGACCCGCCCTGCTATTGGCGCAAAAATAAACTGTCTTGTTCAACTGGTGCCTCGGGGCCAGTCGAAACAACACTGCTAAGGTTCTATTCAGTGAGTAATTGCCCGCATGCCGCCTGGTGTGGGCCGGGGATTCAGCGATGAGTGCATACAAATTGCCAGAGGGCATAGTCATCAGCGGCACAGGCCTGTGGACCCCACCGGAAGCGATCAGCAACGAAGAACTGGTGGATGCCTATAACACCTACGCCCGACACTACAACCGCGTGAACGCGCAAGAGATCGACGCCGGGGCGATGCAGCCAAAGCCCCAGTCCTCGGCGGCATTTATTGAAAACGCCTCCGGCATCAAGAGCCGCTACGTGGTCACCCGTGAAGGTATCCTCGATCCGGAGCGCATGCGTCCCTTTATTCCCGAGCGCAAGGACGACGAGCTGTGTGTACAGGCCGAAATGGGTGTCAATGCCGCCAGGCTGGCGCTGGCAAAAGCCGGCAAGCACGCCTCCGATGTGGATATGGTGATTGTCGGTGCCTCCTATATGCAGCGCGCCTACCCGGCCATTGCGATAGAAATCCAGGGTGCGCTCGGCATCGACGGCTTTGCCTTCGATATGGAAGTGGCCTGCTCCTCCGCCACCTTTTCCCTGCAGCGCGCCGTGGACGCAATCAGCTCCGGCGCCGCGCATACGGCACTGGTGATCAACGCCGAGCTGGCCTCGCCGCAGGTGGATTTCACCGACCGCGACAGCCACTTTATTTTTGGTGACGTGGCGGTTGCCAGTGTGGTGGAGCGCCGCGAGACCTGCGCCGTGGACAGTGCCTGGGAGGTGCTGGGCACCAAGGCGAAAACCCTTTACTCCAACAATATCCGCTCGAATTTCGGCTATACGGCGCGCGCCGCCGATGTCGACCCCTTTGGACCCGACAAACTGTTCCGCCAGAACGGACGTAAAGTCTTCAAAGAAGTCTGCCCAATGGCTGCGGCGCATATCGAAAAACACCTGGGCGAAACCGGCACAGATCCGCGGGAAGTAAGCCGCTACTGGCTGCACCAGGCCAATATCAATATGAACAACCTGATTACCAAGAAGTTAATGGGCGACGATGCCAGCGTAGAACGCGCCCCAGTGGTATTGGACCGCTATGCCAACACAGCCAGTGCCGGTTCAGTGATTGCCTTCAACCTGTACAGTGATGACCTGACACCGGGTGAGCGCGGCATTATCTGCTCATTTGGTGCCGGCTACTCAATTGGCAGCCTGGTAGTGGAGAAAGTCGCTGTCTGATTGACGACCGAGCCCGGGATTGATTGATGGCGCTGCAGCCAGAGAGCCCTTCCGCTCTTCCTGCACTTTAGCATTGCCACAGAGCGGCATTAGCAATAAAAAAACCGCGCTTGATGCATTTGTTGACACTACGCATTCTGCAATGCCTGGCGGATAAACGGCCACTTTTTCTCGGTATAGGCTTCGCGGTCTTCTTTGTGGGTGGCTGCCAGTTTGCGTTTCAGCTGTGCATATTGGATTGCCACGTCCCGGTTGGAGCGCAACAAGTCACGGAATTGGATGCGTTCCCGCCACAGCGGGCTCTCAAAGGGGATTAAATGGAGGTGATGGGTGCGGAAGGTATCAGACGGTTTGCAAAACCAGTGCATGACCTCCGCTTTGTAGGGCCAGTATTGATAACCGGACTCCACAAGCACATCGATAGCGGGTGCTGAGCCCGCCAGTGACCTGACACCAAACATGATATCGACCACAGGTTTAGCTACCATTCCCGGAACAGCCGTGCTCCCCACATGCTCAATACCGCCGTGATTCCACTCCCCGGCTATGGCCATCAAGTGTCGCTTTTCCCGCTCGAATATTGAAGCCCAGGATGCATCGTATGCTTTGAGTATTACCGGTGCTGTCATCTGTCTTTACTTTCATGAATCGTGCCAACCCTGTGCCCGGCGGCACCCTCAAGGCAAAGGCTCAATTACTACCCGGTCTCCGGCTTCAACACCCCCACTCTCTCGGGCCAGCACTATAAAGCAATTGGCAACGGCAAGACCGGTAAGAATATGGCTGCCCTGGCTACCCACCGGCTCCACCACCAGTTCACCGCAGTCACCGGTGCGATAGATACCGCGCTGGAAATCGGTGCGCCCGGGTTTCTTTTTCAGGGAGGTTAACAAGCGTGCGGTGAGTGCCTGCGGGCCATGCCATCGGCCCCCTTTCAATACGGTGAGGGCGGGCACGGTGAGCTGGTAGAAAGTGACCAGTGCGGAGACCGGATTGCCGGGCAGACCGAAGAAGGGGGTGCCCTGCAGGTTACCAAAGGCGAAGGGTTTGCCGGGTTTGATGGCCACTTTCCAAAAGCTGATTTCACCCAGCGCTTCCAGCACCTCGCGGGTATAGTCCGCCTCGCCGACGGAGACACCACCGGAGGTGATAATGGCATCGGCATCCCGCGCAGCGCGCTGCAGAGCCTCACTGATGGCCTGTTCGTTATCCGGCAGTACTCCCAGATCCAGCACTTCCAGGTTCATCTGCGCCAGAGCCGCCAGCAGGGCGATACGATTGCTGTCGTAAATATCCCCTTTACCAAGGGCCTCTCCCGGCTGGCGTAACTCGTCGCCAGTGGAGAAGAGTGCGATAACCGGTTTGCGCAGCACCGTCACCCTCTCCACACCGGCGGCTGCCAGCAGGGCGATATGGGCA